>NZ_JBPLBA010000273.1:0-25608 GCF_054039375.1 Desulfomarina sp.
CTGTGAGTAATTACGTGTATCATTAAGTTAACGACTTTGGACATCTATACCAGATCCTGGGGTGAAAAACCACTTTCGTTCCCGGCCGATAGTGCATGTCCGGAAAATTATTCCTCAATCATTTCAGCAAAAGGTCCAATCCCTTTGCTGTGTACTGAGTCAAGCAGTTCTTTTGGATTCTGGAGAAAGGCCTCAATTTCAGGTTTTTCCAGATCCATGCATTCATCGTAGGTAGTGATGAGGTTCTGATGGCTCCAGCGGGTGAGGTAGTAAATGATCAGATCTGGCAGGCGGGTGTATATGGTTTCTTCAGGCATGGGATCAATAAAGGAAGAAGCTTCCAGGCGTGCTGAAGAGAGAACCTGGGATTTATAGAAACTGTTCAAAAACATGAGCTCCGGAGGCAGGTCTGCTTTGAGACCGAATTTTCGTAAAAAACGCAGAAGTATAATAAGAGCTTTCTTGCCGCCGTTGGCCATGAGGTAAGGAACATAAATCTCTTTTGGTGTGCTGAGCTGGAGGTATGATTTTATGGTGAGAATAAGGTTTGCCAGATCCACCGGGTTTTTATCGACAAAATGAATGGTTCTTCCTCTGAACTCGTCCCTGTTATTCAGGAGGTGTTCGATGAAATAGGGGAGTTTTCTTGCGTTGGAATAAGAATGCAGGGTGTTTTTTCTTGTGAAGAGGACAGGCATGGATTGGTCAGCAATAGAAAAAAGCAGGCGGTGAAATCCCTGGATTTTATGATCGTGGGCACCATAGACCACGGCCAGTCGCACACAGGAACAATCCAGGCCCTGGTCACGGCTCATCAGTCGCAATGTCGCCTCTGCCATCAGTTTTGATTTGGCGTAATTGGACATTTTCGGTACAAGGGGCAGGTAATCTTCTTCTTTCAGATTTATACCCGCGGGCAGGGTGGCGGCTGAACTGATATGGATGTACGGAATTTTGAGAGCGTTTGCGGCCCTGGCAAGATTGAGGGTCCCGAGATAATTAACCTCAAAAGCAAGTTGGCCGTCGGAACTGAGAGTGGCCATGGCGGCGTTGATTATAAAGTCCGGTTTGACCGAAGAGAGGTAACTGCGGATGTCAGTCTCTTCCCGGATGGACAGTTTTTTACTGCTGGGGGCGCGAATATCTACAGTCTCAGCATGTTTTGTTTTATAATAGTTGACAATTGTGCCGCCAATCAGGCCTGAACCACCGACCAGGACACCTGTTTTTTTTCTGGCCATATTCATGTCCTGCAAAGTGCAGGGAAATCCTTGAAGCGGAATTGCTCACAGGTTCCACGCTTTTTTTCGGTCTCTTTTACGTGTACAGGTAAGTTACCGTGAAGAAGAGCCTGAAAGAATCCCTGGTACTTGTGTTAATTTCAGTTTAATGCATAAAAACAAATAGTTATAATGTCGTGTGGTAGTTGTCGTCAGGTGTTTTGAGATTTATTTTTTTTCCAGGATTCTACCGTGTATTTCTTCTTTCTATTAAATAGTTGCAGTTTGTACAAGAAAAATAAACTGTTTTTTGTATTTGCCTGAAATGGTACCGGTTGAATCCCGCACTTCAGAAAAATATTTTCCCATGAAATTGCTCAAAGGCCGCCCAACCATATCACGGTTTCTTTTGTCCGGACAGGCAGGATATAACAAACAAAAGATCCTGTGAAAAAAAAGTGACAGGTGAGTAATTACAGTTTAGACCTAAATCCTGAAGTGCAGGATTTAGGTATCAGGTGTTTTTTTGTTTTTTTATTTCCGTAACGGTAACATTAGACATACCGGACATGGCAACACAGCGGGATTTATACAGCATTTCCATCTGCTCAAATCCCTGTTCAATGATTTCTTCTTCACTGGGAGTATGGTTCTCTCCCCGGGCGTTAATCTGTTCAAAAGAACAATGGCAGCCGTTTTGCAGTATTTTCTGTCTACTTTCTTTGTTCATGTTCAACTCCTCCATCTCTGCTTTTTTATATCCAGTGCCATAAATGAACAATTTCGTTCAAAATCAAGGACTGCATAAATAATTCTGGAATGTGTCTGATCATGCAGCGTTTTAAATCCCCCTGCTCATTGATCCAGAACGAAAAATCTAAATTTTCAAGGTGCCTTAAAGACTACGAATTTCAGTGGATGGAAGCAACAGTTATTTTCTTTCTCTTGGTGCAAATATGAGTACCTTGGTTATGAAATTGTGTGTTATTGTTGAATCAATGTCATCAACTTAAGCGATAAGTCCCATTCTGACCCTGTCCGAGGGACATTTTACCTTGGAGTCTTTATCTGTCTGCCTGAGATTTGAGGATCAGTGGAGTTGACGCATTACAGAAAAAAACTATTTTTTAAAGTACGGGATTGAGGTCGGGGAAGAGGAATTATTGTGCTGGATCGATGGGCATTACAACTGGTGAAAAAGCCGTTGAATACGGGAGCGGTAATTCTGGCTCGTCACGGGGTCAGTGCGGACTCCGTCACCGTGGCCGGGTTTGCTGTCGGCCTTCTTGCCCTGCCGGCCCTTTTTATGAAAGTATATTGGGTAGCTCTGGTCTGTATCCTGGTGAACAGACTTGCTGATGGGCTGGATGGGGAGATTGCCCGTATTCAGGGTCCTACCGATGGAGGAGGTTTTCTCGATATTACTCTGGATTTTATTTTTTACTCTTCGGTTGTTTTAGGTTTCGCCCTGGCTGATCCTGTGCGAAACGGACTTGCGGCAACAGTTCTTCTCTTTGCTTTTGCAGGTACCGGGAGTAGTTTTCTGGCCTTTGCGATTATGGCAGAAAAGCGTGGTCTGACCAATTTAAAGTACCCTCATAAGGGTTTTTTTTATCTTGCCGGACTGGCGGAAGGGACTGAAACCTTGATCTTTTTTGTTCTCTTTTGTCTTTTTCCCGGATTTTTTCCTGAGCTGGCTTATGCTTTTGCTGTTATCTGTCTAATTACCGTGGTAACGAGGGTGTTCGGGGGATACCTTGCATTGAAAAATGATGATTCCTGAACTGTTTAAGAGTATCTCAAATCTGTGACGGCTTCGTTGATATTTTCTGGTAACAACTTGAAAAATTAATATAAATTCATTAATCGGAGGCGTTTGAGAAAATCACCCGCCTCCTTGCTGGGCGTCCATAGGACGTTCATGGATCCTGGAGTATGGCTGAAAAAACTGAAAGCAGAATCGATAGATCCATGAGTATCGTCGGTAAAATCCGGAGCCTGGGCCACATAGTGGTGGAAGGAAGGATAGAGGGAGATCTTGATTGTACCAGCATGAAGATTGGTCGGGCAGGAATACTGCTAGGTGATATTCATGCCGAAGAAATTGTATGTTCTGGAACTGTCGAGGGAAGGATAAGGACCAGGAAATTTATCATGAGAAAAGATGGCCGTCATACGGGTACGGTGGAAACAACAGAGTTGCGGGTGGAGCCTGGAGCATTTATCGATTGTGTTCTGCACGGTGGAATGGATTCTGCTTCCGTAAGTGAGCAGGGGGAGCGGGAGACAAATGCAACCGAGGTTTCCCGGAAACCAGTTGTTGACTGGGCCAGGCTGGCAGATGTTTTTGAGAGAAATGCACAACAATGTATTATGGATGTACCCTGGTCGGAAAGAAAAGAACTGCTTGACCAGATTCTGACTCTTCTCGAAAAAGATAAGCCCCTTATTAAAATCACCGGTGAGCCCGGAAGTGGAAAGAGTACACTGATCGCTAAACTTAAAGAGGTTCTGGCGGATGAAGCTGATTTGTTCATACTTGAAGAACCAGTCGGATCGGTTAGAGATCTGCTTGCAGCCGTTGCTGGTTATTTTGAACTGCCTGTCCTCGCTGATGACAGACAGCAGGATATTGTCGGGAAGATAAGAGATGTTATTGCTCCGGATGGATGTATCCGAAAAAGAAGAATGGTTCTGGCTGTAGATGATGTCCAGATGATGTATCCTGCGACAATGGAGGGAATGATCCGTCGGCTCACCAGTGCCTATGAGGGTGAGGAAGGGCTGTTGCAGATTATTCTGCTTGGAACCGGAGAAATGGAAGGGAAGCTTGTTCACACAACCCGTGAATATTTTGAGGATGAAACTAATTGTCTGCTGGCCCTTGAACCCCTCTCCATAAAAGATACTTCCGAGTATCTTCGTTTCTGCCTTCAGGTTGAAGGGGGCGGGGCGGATCTGGATCCTGTGGCTCTCCTTCCCTTCGAAACTCTGAAAAAACTGTATGCTGCAAGTGGCGGAAATATAAGCCGGATGAACAATCTTGTCGCCGAGGCGTTTCGCAGGGTTTCTCAGTCGGGTTCTTTATTTGTTGCAATACATCATATCCAGCAATAGGCTGTCTTTCAGACAGATTGTTTGCCTGGAATAATTTTCGGTCAGGTGTTTTCCGTCCGGTTCATCAAATTTCCTGATTATCAATGAAACTTCAGCAATATTGGTGAGCTGCCTGCTTCGTCAGACTGAGTTTTTTTTAGTATTCCGGTTCTTTGGTTACGAACGAAAATCTTAATTGTTTACTTGATTACCCATGAAACTCAGCCAAATTGTGGATATGCCTGTTTTATCAGGCCAGCCTACGGTCAAAAATCACTGGAAACCTCAATTGATAAGGAATTCAAATGAAAAAGTGTCAATCCAGATCATTTTATAATCAGTCTAATGTGATTTTTGAAATACGTCTGATAAAACAGGCCCAATCCCCAGACTCACAAATAACAGGCTGAGTTTCATATGTAATCAGAATTGTTTAAGGCATCTTTTATTGTTCGTAGTTGCTTTACATGGCGCAACTGCAAAGGTCAGGCAAATAGTGATGGATTCTGTATCGACACTTTTCTGGGGAGTTCTTTTCGGTGCCGTGGGGCTTGGATTTTTTACCTATGGAAGAAAACAGAGGGCTGTTGTTCCTCTCTGTTCAGGGATTACACTTTGTCTGATTCCATATTTTATTTCAAATAGTTATATCCTTGTTTCGGCAGGATGTGTTTTGGTGGCGGCACCTTTTTTCCTGAAAATATGACTCAGGATGAATTATGAACGGGAGGGACGGATGGCAGATGAAAAACAGGATCAATCCGGTGGTGTCGGGCTGGCCGCTTTACCGAAAAACTGGTCCGTTGCAGTACAGCTTGTTGGCACATTTGGGCTGGCGGTCTTTCTTGTCCTGTACTATGTCCTTGTTATGCAGCCAAGGGATATCCGGCGCTATGAGGAACTCAGGGATTCGATATTGTCTCTTGAAAAAATAATGATCGGTCGGCAGAGCCTGGTGACCCGTGAAACGGTAAGACAATTGGAGGATCTGTATATTGCCGGCGTAGGTTATGAGACAGGTTCTTTTGTGAAAAAGGAATTGGAAAAGAATGTGAATTCTGCCGACCTTGCAAAGGAAATTGAAAAAAAACTCATATTTGAGACCAGGCTCCTTGAGGGGTTGAGGAAGAAAGATGAGGGTGTGGTGTCCGAAATGCTGACCTATAAAATTCTTGACAGTGGTATAAGTGATGAAATAGCGAAAAAAGCCGTGCGGGAGTGGCGGGGAAAAACGCTTGAGGAGATAGTGGCTGAATGCAGAAACGCTCTGTACTTTGCCATCCGGCGGGCAGCCAGGGCAAAATGATTTCTTCTAAATAACAAGAGTTATCTTGATTATCCATGAAATTCAGCCAAATTGTGGATGTACCTGTTTTATCAGGCTAGCCTACGTGCAAAACTCAGCTTGATAAAGCAGGCAGATCTTTAATCCGGCTGAGTTTCACGGGAAATCAGGAAATGAGTTTTTTTGTTCGAGATCAAAGCACACGGGAAAAATTATACCGCAGGCAGGGTGGCAAAAAAAATTACAGCGCAATATTACGTCATTTCATCGTTGATGTGACAGTATTATTTCAGCATGGAAGGAGTTTCCGGGAAAAAGAGAAATGCGCAGAAAAACAAAAATAGAAATTGATTATCGAAATGATTGTTGAGTTGGTTTCAAAGACGTGCGGGCACGTCTGAACACAATGGCCACCGGGGATGAATTTCAATTTATCTGTGACGGGAAAATGGCTGATAAAATCGAGCGGATTATTTTGCTCAACGGTGGAGAAATATCTGCAAAAGATACCAGGTCCTATGGTGTCGTCATTTCCATTCGGAAAAAATAAGGTAACTGCTCATAGGCATCATTGACCTCGAACTGGTGCCTGTCCAGAAATGGTCTTTTTGCCTGATATCTGCGTTGCCCGAAAAATTTTATCCTCGGAGGTAAGCGTAGACTCCGATATCAATTATATGGCTGCGGTAAAATTTCCCGCGCGCCTTGATCTCCAACAAAAATCCTCATTTTTGGACAGACACGAACTAACATCCTGAATATTCAAGGCACCCTGAGGTAATGATGGTTTTTTATGCTTTGTGGATGTCAAAAAAATACGAAAACCGTAAAAAATATGGTTTCATAGTGTTGATAGCGTAATTTAAAGGCGTAAAAGTTGACATGGTCGTCATTTTTGCGTATAGTTGAATAAATCAGGTTTAATCCGGTAAAGGTGTACGATGAAAATAGATGAAATAAACTACGCGATTATAAATCATCTCAGGGATGGCAGGATTCCATTTAAAAAAATTGCTGATTCTCTTGCTGTGTCGGAGGGAACTGTTCGGGCAAGGGTGAAGAAGCTGAAAGATGAAGGCGTTCTGGATATTACAGCTCTTGTTGACCCGGACGCAATACCTGATCAGAGCGTGGTGATGGTAGGGGTCCGGTTGAAAGATATGGACCTTGTAAAGAAAGGAGAGGAATTTTCAAAGCTGCGGGGAGTGATTTCCGTGTGTGTTGTAACCGGTCGTTTTGATTTGATTCTGACGGTTATGCTGACCAAGGAATTCACTATGCTGGAGTTTTATACGGAAGAGGTCTCAAGGCTTGAAAATGTCAGGGCCGTAGAGACATTTGTGGTCTACAAGAGTTTTAATCTCAAGGTTCCCCTGACGTTGTAGGAAGTAGCGGCATGGCCGGGTTCTATAGCTCAGCCTTTATGCCCAGTGGGTGCAAAAAAACCAATGAAAATCCAGACTGCGGCAGTACAACCCTCGACCGAGGATTTTCAGATAAAACAAACATGGATAACGTGACATGAAAACAGAGAAAAAGACGGTTCTTCACGGTTTTCACCTGGAAAATGGAGCTAATATGGCCTCCTTCGGCGGCTATGATATGCCGCTCTGGTATCCCACCGGAGTCAAGGCGGAGCATCTGGCTGTAATCCGTGGGGCCGGCGTTTTTGATACCAGTCATATGGCCGTGGTGATGGTGCGGGGAAACGGGGCACGAAAACTGCTGCAGCATTGTTTCACCAAGGATCTCGAAAGATCTGTCGGTCGCGGGAAAACACCTCTTGTTATCGGCCGCTGTGTCTATGGTGTTTTTCTTCATCCGGACGGAACTGTTATTGATGATGCCATTGTTTATCAACTGGGAGTGAAGGAATATATGGTTGTTGTCAATGCCGGAATGGGGCCGATGATAGCTGATCATCTGCTGAAGGTGGTGGACGATGATACTCAGGTGGAAGATCTCACTGACAGGGTGGGAAAGATGGATATTCAGGGAATCGCCTCTGCCCGGATTCTGAAAAAAATTTTGCGGGATCCTCAGACACTTTTTGACGGAATGGCCTATTTTTCCTTCAAGGGTGGTTTTGGAGGTTTTTCTGCAGCGGTTGCTGAAACTGAATTGCTGGATGGTACACGGGTCCTCGTATCCCGGACAGGTTATACAGGAGAGTTTGGTTTTGAGCTTTTTGTTAAAAGAGAGGAGCTGGAGTCCCTCTGGAATCAACTGCTTGTTGCGGGGGAGGAACACGGGATCATTCCCTGCGGACTGGCCGCCAGAGATTCTCTGCGGGCCGGAGCTGTCCTGCCCCTTTCTCATCAGGATATAGGTTCCTGGCCGTTTCTCGCCAATCCCTGGCAGTTTGCTCTCGCCTGGAACGAAGAGCAAAACGGTTTCTCCAAGGATTTTATTGGTGCGGATGCTCTTCTTGGGGAAACAGATCTTCGGTATACCTATGCATTTGCAGGTTTTGATCCGCGGAAAATCGGCAGTGAAGCCAGTTATGTGACAGATTCCGAGAAAAACAGAATAGGGACTATTCTTACCTGTACCACGGATATGGCCATTGGCAGACAGAATGGACAGATAGTTTCAATTGCTGAAAACAGAGGGGAGAAAAGTGAAAAACCTTTTGTACCCAAAGGGCTGTCATGCGGTTTTGTTCTGCTGGAAAAAAAATGTGAAGCAGGAGAGAAAATTTATCTAACTGATGGAAAAAGAAAGCTGAAGGTGGAAATACGAAATGATGTCCGGCCGGGGAGAACCGCCAGGCTGCCCATCAAGACAATGATTTGAGGCATCCTTGAGAATTGTCGGAAAAAACAAACAGGGAGGAATTGATGAAAGAGTTGAATGAACTGAATTTGCCGGAGGAGCTGCGGTATACTGAAGATCACGAGTGGGTGACCACCGGAGGAGAGACTTTGAAAATCGGTGTCAGTGATTATGCCCAGGACCAACTGGGAGACATCGTTTTTGTGGAGGTTCCGGAAGTGGGGGACAGTTTTGACAAGGGGGAAGAATTTGGAACGCTGGAATCGGTAAAGGCTGTTTCCGAGCTCTACCTGCCGGTTGGCGGAGAGATTGTTGCTGTCAATGAAGCTCTGGAAGACAGCCCTGAACTGATCAATGAAGATCCGTATGCAAACTGGATTGTCGAAATAAAACCGGCTGATACCGGTGAGCTCGATCAACTCCTCACCGTTGAGGCATATCGAGAGATTTTGAAGGGGTAAAACCATGCGCTATCTACCGCACACAGACGAAGATGTTCAGGAGATGCTGAAGGCCGTCGGGCGAAACACTCTTGATGAACTTTTTGGTTCTATACCGGATGGATGCAGGATCGACGGGGAAATTCCCCTGCCGCCTGCAATGGATGAATGGGAACTGAAGAGCCATGCTGCTGAAGTGGCGTCCATGATGAAGCCGGAGGCAAATGTTTTGATTGGTGCAGGCAGTTATCAGCATCATATCCCGGAAACCATAAATAACCTGATGAGCCGTTCGGAGTTCTTGACGGCCTATACGCCGTACCAGCCGGAAATGGCCCAGGGAACACTCCAGGGAATATTTGAGTATCAGACTTATACCGCCAGGCTGCTCGGTATGGATGTGGCCAATGCCTCAATGTATGACGGGGGATCGGCCCTTGCCGAGGCGCTGCTGATGGCGCTCAGAATTTCCAGGAAGAAAAAGACAGTGGCGCTTTCAGCGGCAGTCCATCCCCATTATCGTGAGGTGGTTGCCACCTACCTGAAGCCAACTGATTTTGAAATTATTGAATTGCCGGTTCTGGAGAATGGCAGAACTGACCTGAGTGGTGTTGCTGATCTGGACAGCCTTGCCGTGGTAGCAGTACAGTCCCCGAACTTTTTTGGTGTTATTGAAGATCTTGAGGATGTAGCCTCTGTTTCCCATGAAGCGGAGGCCCTGGCAGTAAGCTGTTTTTCCGAACCCCTGGCGTATGGTCTTCTGAAAAACCCGGGGAAATGCGGTATTGATATCGCCTGCGGAGAGGGCCAGAGTTTCGGTATGAATCGCTCCTTTGGCGGTCCGGGACTGGGGATGTTCGGTTGCAGGGAAAAGTTCACCAGAAATATGCCGGGAAGGTTGGTCGGTCAGACTGTGGACCTTGAAGGCAGACGGGGATTTGTTCTGACCCTTGCTACCAGGGAGCAGCATATCAGAAGAGAAAAAGCAACATCCAATATCTGCTCCAATCAGGGTATCTGTACCCTGATCGCCACCATGTACATGGCTTCCCTCGGCGGCAGTGGTTTGCGTGAACTGGCAGAACTCAACTACAGCAAGGCTGAATATTTTAAGACTGAACTGGTGAAGAAAGGAGCTGTTCCTGTTTTCAGCGGGCCAACCTTCAATGAATTTGTGGTGGAATTTAAAAACGATTTTCGACCGGTACGAGAACGTCTTTTGGAAAAAGGGATTGTTGCCGGCCTGGAGCTGGGGCGTTTTTATCCTGGAATGGCAGGACAATATCTTTTCTGTGCCACAGAGGTTACCGGGAAAGAGATCATCGATACAGTTGTCAGTGAGGTGCAGTGATGGAAACTCCAATAACTGAAAAAGCAGGTGCCAGCGGTCTTATTTTTAATGAGCCGCTTCTCTGGGAGAAGGGCAAAAAAGGCAGGAGGGCAATGTCCGTTCCTGCGAGTGATGTTGGAAAAGCAGAGTTGCCGGAAGAACTGCTGGGGGAAAAAATAGATTTTCCTGATCTCAGCGAGGTGGATGTTGTTCGCCACTATACCCGGTTGTCCCAATGGAATTTCGGCGTCGATTCCGGAATGTATCCTCTGGGTTCCTGCACCATGAAATATAATCCGAAGATCAATGAAAAAATTGCGGCAACAGCGGAAATCGCAGCAGCCCATCCCATGCTGGATGATACTCTTGTCCAGGGTTGTCTGAAGATTCTTTATGATCTGCAGAGTTATCTGGCGGCTATAACCGGCCTTCCTGCGGTGTCTCTGCAACCGGCGGCCGGTGCCCACGGGGAGCTGACCGGTATGCTGATTTTTGCTGCATACCATAGAAGTCGCAACTCAAAAAGAACAAAGATCCTGATACCGGACACGGCCCATGGCACCAATCCGGCCAGTGCGGCCCTCTGCGGCTATAAACCGGTGCCGATCAAATCGAGTGTCAATGGAATCATTGATCCGGAGTTGGTCGCCGGGAAAATGGATGATGAAACAGCCGGAATCATGATCACCAATCCAAATACTCTCGGACTTTTTGAGACAAATATCAGAGAAGTTGCCGAGATTGTCCATGCCAGGGGAGGGCTGGTTTACGGGGATGGTGCAAATATGAACGCCGTAATGGGCATCATTGACGCAGGCAAATGCGGTGTTGATGTGATGCACCTTAATTTGCACAAGACTTTTTCCACACCCCATGGCGGTGGCGGACCTGGGGCGGGACCGGTCTGTGTCACCGAAGAACTGGCGCCTTTCCTTCCCGTTCCCCGTGTCGTTGAAGACGGGGCGGGATATCGCCTGGAATTCGATGCTCCTGAAACTGTAGGCAGGGTCCATGCCTTTCATGGAAATTTCGGTGTACTGGTGAAGGCCTGGTCCTATATTCTTTCCATGGGCGGCGTGAATCTTAAAAAGGCGAGCCAGCATGCGGTACTGAGCGCAGCTTATATCAAGGAGCAGCTGCGGGATACACTGACCCTTGCCTATGATCGATCCTGTATGCACGAATGTGTTTTTTCAGACAAATCGCTGCAGAAGCACGGAGTGTCCACGCTTGACCTTGCCAAAAGGTTGATTGATTACGGTTATCATCCGCCGACCATCTACTTCCCCCTTGTGGTGCCCGGTGCCATTATGATTGAACCCACCGAAACCGAATGCAAAGAGGATATAGATCAGTTTATCCAGGCGGTAAAGCATATTGTCAAAGAAGCAGAAGAGAATCCCGATCTGCTCCATAATGCGCCCATGGTTACCAAGCTGAAGAGACTGGATGAAACCAGGGCGGCCAGGCGCCCCTGTCTCCGTGGCTGAAAAGGAGAGTGCTGTTCTTGTCGATCTTGGGCTCAGTGAATACAGGGCGACCTATGAACTGCAGGTTGCCCTTGTTGACAGGAGAAAAAAGGGGGACTGTGGAGATGTTTTTCTGGTAACAGAACATCCGTCTGTTTTTACACTGGGCAGGCGGGGTGGCAGGGAGAATCTGGTAGTATCCGAGCAGTTCCTGCATGAAAAGAAGATCCCCCTGGTCCATATTGAGCGTGGCGGGGATATTACCTATCATGGTGAAGGGCAGCTTGTGCTTTATCCGGTCATCCATCTGAGAGAGCGAAAACTGGCCGTTACCGAATATGTTTTTCTGCTGGAAGAGATAATGATCCACCTTGCTGCGGGTTATGGTGTAAAAGCAGAAAGAGATCCACGAAACCATGGCGTGTGGGTGAGGAACAGGAAACTGGGCAGTGTCGGGATCGCTGTCAGACACGGGATTTCTTTCCATGGTCTGGCCCTCAATGTCAATCTGGCCCTGGAACCTTTTTCATGGGTTAACCCATGTGGCCTGCAGGGAGTCAAGATGACAAGTCTGCAGCGGGAGGCAGGCAGGGAACAGGTGGAAACGGGGGAAGTAAAGAAAGAACTCAGGAAAATTCTGGAGACCCTTTTTCAACTGGATTTTCGGGAGTATCCAAAGGAATGGCTTTATGGCTGGATGTGCTGAAGGAATCAAGGTGGGTAAACCGAAATGGCTGCGTCGCAGTCTGCCGAGTGGTCCGGAGTATGAGAAACTGCGGCAATTGCTGAAATCGCGAGAATTAACAACGGTCTGTCAGGAAGCGCAGTGTCCCAATCAGTTTGAATGTTACGGTAAGGGTACGGCGACATTTATGATTCTGGGTGAGAGATGTACAAGAAACTGTGGTTTCTGTGCTGTGGCCCACAGGCCGGTGGAAGGGGTGGATGAATCGGAACCGATGCGGGTTGCGGAGGCTGTTGTATCCCTGAAGCTTCGTTACGCTGTCATCACCTCCGTCACCAGGGATGATCTGGCAGATGGTGGTGCTTCCTTTTTTGCCGAGACAATACGGGCTATTCGTTTTCACAGTTCAGAAACCCTGATAGAGGTGTTGATTCCTGATCTTCAGGGTGACTGGCAGAGCCTGCAGACAATTCTTGATGCCGGGCCCGATGTTTTGAACCATAATATTGAAACTGTGCAAAGGCTCTATTCACGGGTACGCCCCCAGGCTCTGTATGCCAGAAGTCTCGCGTTATTGGCCGAAGTGAAAAAAAGGGAAAAAGAGATGATCACCAAGACGGGTATCATGGTCGGGCTTGGCGAAAAAACAGAAGAACTCCTGGAAACATGGCAGGATTTACGTCAAACAGGCTGTGATCTGCTGACCATCGGGCAGTACCTTCAACCGAGCTCGAGTCACCTGCAGGTTGAACGTTTTGTGCCTCCGGAAGAATTTGAGGTTTATCGTCGCAGGGCTCTGG
The DNA here is from genome assembly GCF_054039375.1 of Desulfomarina sp. NCBI lineage: Bacteria > Pseudomonadati > Thermodesulfobacteriota > Desulfobulbia > Desulfobulbales > Desulfobulbaceae > Desulfomarina > Desulfomarina sp. The sequence goes on from NZ_JBPLBA010000273.1 coordinate 13,101, forward strand.
AACTCGGGTTTTCAGGTGTGGCTTCCGGGCCTTTTGTCCGCAGCTCATATAAAGCTGAGAAGCTGTATCGTAAAGCGCTGTTGAAACGCGGGCAAAGGGACGGGTGAAAAGGGGGACGCCTGAGAGCAGTTATAAAAAAAGGAACTGAACAGAAAGCTGTCCAGTTCCTTGAAATGGGTAGATCCGGAGAAAAAATCTTAATTCTGCAGGACCCACTGTCCCCTGCTGTTTCTGCAGGCTGTTGTATAGGTCTTCTGAGCTTTTCCATCTATTGTTGCCAGTATTTCAGCCTGCCTGCATGGAGTATCCGGTTTTGCCTTCGGATAGTAAGCCGGTTGCGGTGTAACCTGGTAGGTGTTGCCGGTGTCCGGGTTGCGCCAGGTTGAGGCCCTGCCGGATGGTGCTTCCTCGTAAACACGGTTTAACCGCTGCCTGTCATATTTATCCATCTCATTGCCGACAATATAGCCGAGCATGGTTCCCAGTGCAGCTCCTATCAGAGTAGCCTCTGTATTTCTGCCTATGGCCTGACCGATAATCGCGCCACCCGCGGCTCCTATACCGGCTCCGGCTGTTCCCTGTGTCATCTGACCTCCGCAGCTGCTCAGGGTTATTGCAAATGCAAGCAGGATTGGTAACGTTAAATATTTCATTGTGTTATCTCCAATAAATCAGAATGTGTTTTACTTATGCTGTTACCACTGTAACGCGGAAAACGACATAACTGTACACCAGTCCGGCGCTCCAGTCAGCCTGGATGGTGTTGCAGTTTTCTACTGTTGACAGCTAATAACAACTATGATGAATTCAGTTAAAACAATTTGGTTTGCATGCCATATATATATAATTATCCATTTTATTCGGGTATTGCAAGTCTATAAAGAGGGAAGACTTTTCCGGGGAGGGGGAGTGTCGAGTTTTTTACCACTTTTCTCAAGGGTTGCAGCATGTTGAGTTGCTGGAACAGTCAGTTTGAGGGATGAAAAAAAATCGGGAAGATCATTCTTTCTTTTTTCTTGCTCCTCAAAATGTTTTACAATTTGTCCGGTTCTGGAAAATGAATTGCAGTATAGACCATCAATTTCGGTTTTTTGCAGAAAATAGCGGAGCAGGGAGGGATAATCGGCAGCATAGTCGGGAAAAGGTTCAGATCTGTTTTTGAGTTGGATGGCAAAGATTCGGACACCATTTTGCTGCAGACCGGTTATATAATCCTCAAGGATCGGATTTCCTTCGTGATCCAGGAGCAGATTGCCGGGAAGAGCAAGGGCCGCTGCATAACCGATCAGAATTCTTCTGCCGCTGTTGGTAAAAAGCCAGTCGTATTTATAAGGGATAAATTCCCCCATGATTTTTTGTCTTGCTTCAACGATGTTCTCATTTCCAACCATCTGAATGAGCGGCAGATCCATCTGTCTCGCCGGCATCAGTTTGTCGTGGATTCGCTGCAATTCTTCAGGATCGAAGCATTGGAGAAAAAGATTGCTTCTTCTGTCAGTGTAACCATAAAGCTGAAGGATATCGAGTATCGCAGAGCTGATGTCCCTGTTGTGGTCATGGAAAAACCAGGGCTGTTTGATTTCCAGACTGATTCCCATGGAATACCTGTCAGGCGTTTTCTCCTCTTTCCCCATGATTTTTTCAAGTCTGCGAACAAGTGCCAACTCTTCGTTCAGGGTCGGAATAGCCATGGAAAGGTCGGAGGAATCGGTTTCAAAAACATTGTGCAGGCGAAGCTGGCGAATTTCCTGCAAAGTAAAGTCAATCACATAATAGTTGCCGTCTTCACGATTTCGTCCGGGAAAGAGATGGGCGACATCCGTCAGCCGGTTCAAGGTTAAATCCCGGAAGACAATGAGCTGGTTGTCCGCAGTCATTCCCACATGGAGTTCGATATACGGGCTGTTCTCCGTGGCTGCAAGCACTGCCGCCGGCAGAGTGTGTTCTATGAGGTCGGCGCCCCCGCCGTTTCGCACAATGATGGTTTTTTCAGTTGCTGAAACAGATACGGCCAAAAGAACAAAAAAAGAAAAAAACAGAAAGGTGCAGTGTTTTTTCATATCCGGGTATCCTCCAGAGAAGATGTTAATCTGCTGAAATCGGCAATGGAGGGGAAATTGTCGGAGAACGCCGGTGCAAGCCTGGAACTGGGTCTGGCAATATGGCAGAGATGCCGGATGCCGAACTGACGTGCGGAAAAAAGAACATTTTCTGTATCATCAGCAAAAAAAGTGGTCTCTTTTGCAAAGGGAAGCAGGGTTTCAAGGTTGTGCCAGAACTGTTGCACTTCCTTGGGAGCACCGACTTGATTTGAGGAAAAAACAGCTTGAAAATATCCCCTCAGGGCAATCTTGTCGAGTTTGACCTCAAGAGTCTTCGGGTGGGCATTGGTGACAAGGAAGATTTTTTTTCCGAGTGTTACGAGGTGGTCGAGAAAATCAAAAACTCCTGGATGAACTGCAATGAGATGGCTGACTTCCCTTTTCAGCATGGGGATATTCAGGTTCAGTTTTTCAGACCAGTGATCAAGATCTGTCCAGAGCAGGGTGTTTTCCACCGATTTATAGGTGGCGAGCAGTTGTCTTCGTGCTGTTTCCCGGTCAAGATTGTTTTTTGCGGCAAACACCTGGGGAACATATTCGTTCCAGAAATAATCATCAAAATATCTGTCCAGCAGTGTACCGTCAAGATCAAGGAAAACAGTTTCTATTTCGTGCCAGAGGAAAAGAGTCTGCTTTCCACTGCAGGGGTTTTCAGGAGTTTTCATGGTCTGTCAGTTTTTCCAGGTCTGTTAAAGTGCCGGATAGGAATTCAAAAAGCTGTCGGGTTGTATCCATTTTACGGCTGATGATCAGCCGTCCTTCCGGAGTAATTTTCGGCGGTGGATTCTTTTTTCTTTTTCCCTGGAATTTCTCCAGGTAGCCAAGAAGTTTTTCCGGTCTCAGTGGTGTATCATCTGAAAAATGAAATACCAGGGTATCACGACCCTTTTCAAGTTTTTTTATTCCGAGAAGGCAAAGACGTTTTTTTATGGTAACGATGGTGAACAGGTTTTCCGTTTCAAGGGGGATTCTGCCGTACCTGTCAAGCAGTTCGTCTCTGAGATCCTCGCCGCTGTCGGCGGGAGAAGTCGCAAGGGCGGCAATTCTCCTGTAGGTTATATAGCGCTGGCTGACATCGGGAATATAGGAAGCGGGAATATAGGCGGAGATCTGGAGGTTAATTTCCGGATCAATAAAGTCCCGGATTGTTCCTGTATCTTTTTGTCCACCTCTTCTTTTCAGATCGGCAACGGTCTTCTGCAGCAGATCAAGGTAGAGATCATAACCGATTGCCGCAATATTTCCGCTCTGGGAAACACCGAGCAGGTTTCCGCCCCCCCGAATCTGCAGATCGCTCATGGCAAGTTTAAAACCGCCTCCCAGTTCATTGCAATCCATAAGTGCGCGAAGTCTGTCCCTGGAGTCTCGGCTGAGATGGTCAATGGAGGGGACGAGCAGGTAGGCGAAGGACTGCACGCTTGATCGTCCGACTCTACCACGTAACTGGTATATTTCCGCAAGTCCAAGCATATCGGCCCGGTTGATAATAATGGTGTTGGCAGAGGGAATATCGAGTCCGGATTCGATGATGGTGGTGCTCACCAGGACATCTATTTCACGGTTGACAAAACAGACCATGATTTCTTCAAGTTCCCTGCCACTCATCTGCCCATGGGCTACACCAACGCGTGCGCCCGGTACAAGGTTCTGAATTGAAGCTGCAAGCCGGTAAATGGACTTGACGCGGTTATGGACGAAGAAAACCTGTCCACCCCTGCGCAGTTCCTTGGAGACCGCTTCCCTGATAACCAGATCGTCGTAACGGGCGACAAAGGTTTTTACGGGACGTCGGTGTTCCGGAGGGCTCGAGATTACAGAGAGGTCACGTATATTGAGAAGTGACATCTGAAGGGTCCTCGGGATGGGAGTTGCAGTCAGGGTGAGGATGTCGACCTCGGCCCGCATTTTCTTGACCTTTTCCTTGTGGGCAACTCCGAAACGGTGCTCCTCATCTATTATCAGCAATCCCAGGTTATGGAAGACAACATCCTTTGACAACAGGCGGTGTGTGCCGATGATGATGTTGAGTTCACCCCCGGCCAGCTCCCTGAGGATCCTGCGTTGCTCTGCCGGAGTGCGGAAGCGGTTGATGCATTCAACTGTAACCGGAAAACCTTTGAGACGTTCTCTGAAGGTCTTGACATGCTGCTCAGCCAGAACTGTTGTCGGAACAAGAACAGCGGCCTGGAATCCATCTTCAACAACTTTGAAGGCAGCACGGATTGCCACTTCCGTCTTGCCGTATCCCACATCACCGCAAACCAGGCGATCCATGGGTTTTTCGCCCGTCAGGTCATCCAGGACATCATCAATGGCCTTCTGCTGTCCCGGTGTTTCTTCAAAGGGGAAAGATTCTTCCAGTTCCTGAAAAAGGTGGCCGGGAGGGGAAAACTGCCGGCCTTTGCGGATTTCTCTTAAAGCATAGATATCCAGAAGTTCCTGGGCAACTTTCCATACTTCTTCCTTGATCCTGGATTTGGTTGTTTTCCAGCTCTGGCTGCCGAGCTTATCAATTTTAGGCTGTTTGTCAGAGAGACCTTCGTATTTGCTGATCAGGTTCAGCCTGTCAACCGGCAGGTAGAGTTTATCTCCATCCCGATATTCGATGAGCATGAAATCATTGACAACAGAAAACAACTCTACTGTGGACAGGCCGCGGTAGATGCCGAGGCCGTGGTCACGATGAACGACTATATCCCCGTCTGCAAGTTCCGCAAAACGTATCGGCTCACCTTTTTGTTTTTTCTTTGCAGCTCTGCCGCCAAGCCGCATTGCTCCGAACAGTTCAATTTCTGAAAGCAGGTGGAGTTTCTCATCAAGAAGTGAAAAACCTGAGGAAAGGGAATGGTTACAGAGGAAAAGCGTTTCCTGGTTATCAGGCACGGGGTTGTCGGGAGCAAGTGGTGGAGACAGGATTTTAATAGTGTGGTTATGCTTTGTCAGCAGTTGAGCCAGGTTTTTTGTGTGGCGCTCGGACCGGCAGCAGATGACGATCTTGTCCCCATCATTCTGCCAGTTGAAAATCTGCTCGGAAAGGGGTGCCAGTACGCCGATCCTGGCTCTTTTGAGACCAATATCCTGCTTAAGGAGGCGGTGATCAGAGGTGTTTACAGTTATACTGTTTATATTATCCTTTGGGAAATCTGTGAAGAGAAGTTGGTTGAAGGCAGCCATTCTTTTCTTTATCTCTTCTTTTTCCAGGAAAAGGTCAGCCGGCGGCAGAGCAGGTTTCCCTTCTGCTTCAGCAGACTGAAAGTTGGCTTCGATCCGTTCAAGGGTGATATCCATCGACTGGAAAATTGATTCAGGGTCAACAAAAACCAGAGTTGTTTCATGGGGCAGAAAATCAAAGACGGTGGATGGTTGTAAGTTTTCCCTGCCATAGAAAAGGGGGAGAAAAAATTCCATCCCGGCGAATCGACGACCGTTTTTAATTCGGTCGGAAATCCAGGCGGTTTCTTCGTCATCCCAGCCATACTTTTTACCGAGTTGAATGAAGGTGCGGCCGATTGAACGGTTTTCTTCCGGTTTTCGGTTGAGAATATCAGTTACCGGCAGCAGGGTTGCATCAGTTATTTCTCCGGTTGAACGTTGGCTGAATGGATCAAAAGAGCGCAGGGACTCAATGGTGTCTCCAAAAAAGTCGAGTCGAACAGGTCCCCTGTGGAGTTTGCCGTCTTCTTGAGTAAAAGCAGGCGGGAAAATATCAACAATACCGCCTCGAACAGAAAAATCCCCCACGGACTGTGCCAGGCTCACCTGTTCATATCCAAGCTGAACCAGGCCGGCCAGAAGCTCATCCATGTCGCATTCTTCTCCGGCCATAAGATATTCAACTTCATTTTTGAGAATTCTGTCCGGTATAACACGTCGAAGCAATGGTTCTATCGAGGTAATTATTATATGCTTACTGTCATTTTCCGTGGCCCGGTAAAGTGTTGCAATTCGTGCGGCGGTGATCTGTGGATCCGGAGAGAGCGGGGTATATGGCGGGATTTCATGGCCGGGGTAAATCAGGACCTGCCTGTCTGTAAAAAGTTTTATATCCTGCTCGAAAATTGAGACAAGGTGTTCATCAGGAACAATACAGCAACAGGTAGTCTTCCGGCTGACAATCGCCGATAACCATGCGGGTGCGGCACCCCGTAAACCTTTCACAGCGAAAGGGGTATTGTCAATAGAGAGGGTTTTTGAGATAGAATGCTTCATGAAAAGAAGTGCCGATTATACCGAAGTTAGAGGTATAACCGGCATCGTGCCTGTTGGTAACTGCTCACAATCACCCCTTTTTTTCACGGTCTCTTTTGTCCGCATAGGTAAGCTATAGCGAACAAAAGAGCCTGTAAAAATCTGTGGCACCTGTGAGCAATTACAGTTCAGAGGTAATATAATCACAAGGTTGCTACCCCGTGACCAATTACGCCTGTTGAAGGGAAATATTACACCAAATCCTGTACTTCAGAAAATGAAAAATGTGATTTTAGTTATAACTTGATCTATTACAATATATTGAGTCTGTAATCAGTTGCAGGAGCGAGCTAAAAAACACCGCCAATACTGAAATCCCACACAGTCTTATCTTCATCTTCCAGTGGATCAAGGTTAAATCCCCATACCAGCCGGAGGGGACCCATTGGCGAAAGCCAGCGGACACCAACACCGGCGGCTTTTTTAATGGAATCGGTAAAGTCTCCCCAGTTCTGATCGTCATCCAGAACCTGACCGGAATCAAAAAAGAAAACCCCACGAAGTCCCTGGGTTTCAAGGAGGGGGAAGATAAATTCAATATTGGAATACCACATTTTGTCGCCACCTATTCTGTCACCGGAAGCTTCATCAATAGGGCTGATTTTTGCGTATTTGAAACCCCTGACGGAATTCAGTCCACCGAGGTAGAATCGTTCATAAACCGGCAGTTTATCTGTTTCGTTTTCAAAGACCTGGCCTGCGGCTCCTTTGATATGGAAAATTGTTTTGAACGGCAGGGGGAAGTACCAGCTGGTTGAGCCTTCAAGCTTGGTAAACTGTGCATCTCCTCCCAGGGGACCGCCGCCGAATTTTACGCTGACCACATTTCTGGAACCGCTGGAAGCCCCATAAAGGCGATTTCTGGTGTCTCTTACCAGGGAAACTTTGACGGCACTGGTCACATGAAGGTCAACTGATTTTCGAATGACGTAAGAGGCAGTATCCTCCACATCGGTCAGGTCGGTGTTGGTATAGCTGTAATTTCCGAAAACCTTCCATTTTTTCCAGATTGGATATCCGATACGGATACCGCCACCTTTGGAGTCTTTTGTATAATCATCATATTCTCGTTGTGTACTGAAAGCATCCATTCCCCAGGAGAGAGAGGAATCGTTCAGATGAGGATTTGTGTATCCCAGGTTAAATCTGGAGCTGAAGCCGCTGATATTTGCACTCAGCGCCAGAGTGTCCCCGCGTCCCAGGAAATTGTTTTCTGAGATCTGGCCCATGAGTATGAGTTTGTCAACAGAACTGTAGCCTGCCCCGATACTGAATGTCCCGGTACTTTTTTCCTTTACCTCGACCACCACATTCATTCGGGCAGGGTTCAGGGACGGCTCAGGAGTGATATTAACCTCTTCAAAATACATGAGTCGCTGCAGGGCCTGGGTGGATTGCCTCAGTGCCTTTGAGTTGAAGACTCCTCCTTCGGCGATCTTCAACTCCCGCCGGATAACGTTGTCCCTCGTGCGCGTGTTCCCCTTAATGGTGATCCGGTCAATATATACCAGTTCACCTTTACTGATCCTGAAATTAATATCGATTCTGTTTCCCGTTGTTTTTCTGGTTATCGGCCTGATGTTGGCAAAGGCATAACCGGATTCCGCATAGTAATCAGTCAGTTTGAGAATGTCTTCCCGCAGCACCTGGCGTGAGAGATATTTTTCCTGACGAATCTTAAGTAAATCCAGCATTTTTTCCTTGCTGCCGATAATGTCGCCGGAGAATTCGACAGTGCCGACACGGAACCGGGGGCCTTCATCGATTACGAACTTCAGGTAGAGCCATTCCTTTTCCTGGCGAATTTCCGGTTCTCCAATGCGTGCTTCCAGAAAACCGTGGTTGTTGTAAAAAGCGATGATCCTGGATGTATCCTGTTTCACTTTCACCATATCCAGAAGACCGGCTTCAGTCAGCCATGAGAGAAACCATTTTTCCTTGGTTTCAATCACGTCAAGCAGTTCATCATCGTCAAAGGTGGAATTACCCTCAAAAGAGATTTTTTTGATATAAACTTTTTCGCCTTCATCAATAACAAAACGAACAACTGCTCCTTTGTCGTTCGGATAGCTGATTGTCGAGCTGACCTTGCTGTTGTAGAAACCCTTGGTTTTATACAATTGACGGATTGCTTCCTCCGCAGCACTGATTTTTACCGGATTAAGGATGAAATGTTCCTTGATGTTGGCTGCTTCTTTGACGTCTTCTTCTTTCAGCTCGTCTATGCCCTCAAATATGACCGACTGGATGACAGGTTTTTCAACAACACGAAAGACTATTTTTTTTCCATTCGCGGTATCCTGGACATCAATCTGAACGTCATTGAAGTACCCCATTTTATAGATGGACTTCAAATCCTGTCGCAGGGTTGCCGGATCATAGGCATCACCGGCCTTGGTTTTGATTTTTCTGAGTATTGCTCCGGAATCTATCCGGCTGTTGCCTTCGGGAGCTATTGATGAAATTCTGAAATCCCTTTCAATATATGCCTGTATCCCGGAGATGACTTTTGAGAGCAGCATGGGCAACTCGTCAGGATTTTTGCCAGTCTGGTAATAGTAGGTTGGTTTTTCAGGGGAGAGAATGTCAAACAGCTTTATATCTATACTGAACTGCCCGCCGATTTCCGTAATGCTTCCCACGGCAATATAATCAGCCCCGTGTGCACCGGCAATTTTTTGCAGTTCGGCAGGCCGGGGCGGCCACTCCTTTAAGGTTTTAATTTCCGGACTTGTTCGTGGGAGTAATTGTATGTCAGTAGTAGAAAGCGCCCTGGTCAGTGCGTTGTCAGCCATGAAGGTCAGGGTGGCGACATCGGAGGGGCTGTTGATTTTCAGGGACAGAAAAAGCGTTTTCAAAGACTCAGCCCGGCATGACAATGCAACCGTAAAAAGGAATAGGATGAAGACCGATAATGCTAACGGTAGTTTCAGTTTATGAAAAAATGTGTTTTTCTGAAGAAAAATCATAGGATCTGTTCCTGTTTATATTATATGTGTTTACCTGAAAATCCGCGCCGAAGGTTTTGCCGCTGCAGCCGGGATTTTCATCGGTTTTTGATGCTGATTCCGAAGTCCGGTTATGCCGGTTTACCTGAAATCTGAATCCGTGACTGCTTCAAAATTTGTTCATTATGCCATGTTTGGTCGTCTTTGCAAAGGGCGCAGTTGCAAGGGGAGAATTTTTCAGGAATTCTTCAAAAGATTTAGGGAAAAATATTTTTAATATCATGAAATTGCTCGATGTATTTTCTTGTATGCAGGAAGCTGCCGATCTGTTTTTTCCCCGTTGCTGCATTACCTGTGGTGAGAAACTTTTTGACAGATCCCTTCTATTCTTCTGTCGGGAGTGCCGTGCTGAAATTCAATATCTGGAATCACAAGTCTGCAGGAGGTGTGGTGTCGAGTTTGCTGTGTGTCATAATAAAGAGCATTTTTGCGGGGACTGTCTCCGAAATTTTCCGCCCTATACATTGGCGCGTTCCGTTGTCAGGTATAGTGAGCCGGTCAAAAAACTGCTTTACAGATTGAAATACAGAGAAGATCCGTCTGTATTGCCTGGTATCGCGGATATAGTCTCCTGCTATGATATGAGTGAATTTGAACATTGTGATTATGCCGTGCCGGTACCTCTGCATATCAAACGCCTTCGTGAAAGAGGTCTGAATCAGTCAATGTTACTGGCGGAGCTCTTTTTCAAAAGGATTAGTGATTTTTCAGTAAGATCGGATGTTCTTGTCAGGGAAATCCACACCGTTCCACAGACATCACTTGATGGTCCGGCGAGAAGAAAAAACCTCGCGAAAGCCTTTAAATGTAGAGGAGAAGCTGATGTTTCCGGGAGAAATATATGTCTGGTTGATGACGTTTTTACAACTGGAACAACAGTAGGTGAATGCAGCAGAACTCTTCTTGAATATGGTGCAAAGGAAGTCAGAATTCTCACCTTTGCCAGGGCATAAAATGGAACAGTGTGGCAGTGTTACTGAAAAAAATGACTATTTTTTTGGGAGGATTATTTTTTTTTTTTGCTGAAACCCACGTGGAATGCGAGATTGAAAAAAACATTGAGGAATATTAAGAAATATTTTGTTATTTTTAGTTATTTTGAGATATGTAGAGTTAAGGATCGTGATTCAATTGTTGATAACTTTGTTGATTACTCTCTAAGAGTGCTATATGTCGAAATAAAAATGGAGTTTGCAAAGATCCACTGAATTCAAGGGAAAGAGGAAGGGGGCGGGAGCAAAAGCTGATGCAGTAAGGAATTACACTTCGTGTGAATATTTTCAGATTGGAAAACTAAAATATCTGAAAATCGTCTTTGACGGGAATCGGAAATTGCAGTTAATTCTTTCACGTGAATTGCGAATCGGGCGCATCCTTCCCGAAATTTCATATGTACAGTTTGATGAGACTGGTTTTTGAGTTGTTTTCCTTGTGTTAAGGTTTTTCTGGGGTTGTCAATGTCTGTTAGGGGTTGATGGCCTGTAAGCGATGGAAAGGGATATTTATGGTCTGGGAAAAGGTAAAAGAGAGTCTGAAAAGCACCCTGGCGGGGAATATTTATGATCTTTGGATTGAGCCTTTACAGTTTGTGCAGTTGCAGGAGGAAAAACTCTACCTGTCAAGTCCGGACAGATTTTTCAGTGCTTATGTGAAACAGAATTTTCTTGAAATTATTGAGGAAAAGGCCGGTGAACATGGTCTGTCGTCACTTCGTATTGTTTTCTGCGAGTCGGGCTCAAAAAGTCTTCCGACTCCGATAACTACGAAACGCACTGCAAAGAGAGGGCAGTTGAGGCTGCCGACAGTTCCTGTGAACAATTCCAGGTTCAAAGCTCTTCATCCCAGGTACACCTTCGATGAGTTCATGGTGGGAGAGAGTAATATCCTGGCTGAATCGGCGTGCCGTTCCATGGTGGCCCAGGACGATTCTGTCGGCCCCTGTCTCTATATCAACAGCTCCACCGGGCTTGGAAAAAGCCACCTGACCCATGCGGTTGCGCACCAGGTTCTGGCTCAGTCACCGATGACGAGACTTCATTACGTGACCGCCAGGCAGTTTGCCGCTGAGATGGTCCGAGGTATCAAGACCAATACCATGGACGATTTCAAATCAAAATATCTGGAACATTGCGATATTCTTCTTGTGGAGGATGTGCACTCATTAACGGGGAAGAAGAAAACCCAGGAAGAGCTGAATGAGGTTCTTGACTCGCTGATCAAATCCGGAAAAAGGGTTATTGTCACAGCCAACAGTGCTCCCAGGGATCTGGTGGGGATTGATAATGAGTTCAGATCCCGGATGACTTCCGGGCTTGTCACCAGCATCCAGCCACCGGACATTGATACACGGACTCGTATTGTTGAGAAAAAGGCAGCCCAGCAGCAGCTGTGCCTTGATGAAGAACTGGTGCAATACCTGGCAAATAATATCCGCGGCGATGTCCGGCAGATAGAGTCGGCCCTGAGGGCCATAAGGGCGAAAGCCAGGCTTGTAGGAGGGCACGTGGATCTGGACCTTCTGAGGGAGGTTGTGACCACGATAGTGGGTGTTGAACAGCAGCTTTCTGCTGAGCTTATCTGCGAGCTGGTCAGCTGTCAGTTCAACGTGAGCATGGATGCCCTGAGATCAAAATCACGAAAGAGGGCGATTACCTTTCCGAGGCAGGTGGCCATGTATCTGGCTCGTAAATATACCGATGATTCTCTTGCCGATATTGGAAAGGTTCTACACCGTGATCATTCCACAGTGCTGCATGCCATCAAGGTCGTATCGAACAAAGCGATTCGGGATACATCCATCTCTGCCCAGCTGGACCTTTTGAGTAACAAGGTGAAGCAGTTATAATCCTGACTCCGTCAGCATTCTTCAGATCTGCTGACGAGACACCAGTGCCTGTCCATAGTTGGTCTTTTTGCCCGATATCCGCGTTGGCCGAAAAAATTTTTCCTCGGAGGTAAGCGTGTAGACTCCGATATCAATTAAATGCCTGCGGTAAAATTTCCAGTGCGCCTTGATCTCGAACAAAAATCCTCATTTCTGGACAGACAATAACCAGTCAGGAATTTACGCTTTTTTCATGGTTCTGGCAAAATCGAGCATCCTCCTGATGGGGACCTGTGCTTTTGAGGCAAGTTCGCTGGAAACCTTGA
>NZ_JBPLBA010000274.1:0-15889 GCF_054039375.1 Desulfomarina sp.
GTGAACAGTTGTGCTTTGGCTCCTATTGAGTATGGGTCATCCCCCGGGCGGACGGTTCTACTGAGCGGAACATGGCTGCAAAAATCTGGAATGCGGTCAGGGCAGCAGAAACCGGAACTGCGGCAAAAGGAACAACCATAGTGATACTGAAAATTGTTGCATATTGCCCAAGACCATCTCTTGCCATACCGAGACCATACCAGGTGAGAAAAAGGAAAAAGGAAAGACTGACCAGATCAAGAATAATCTTCAGTCCCCGTTCCCCTCCGGAAGGTAAAAAACGGCCGACAATATCAAGGCCGATATGTTCCCTGTAAAAAGCACCACAGGAAACAGCCAGCAGGGCCGCCCAGATCATAATATACCTGGAAAGTTCTTCGGTCCAGGTGTACCCCATATGCAGAAAATACCTCTCAATAACCCCGAACCAGATCACCAGAACCATCCCCGCAACCAGAAGGGCGCAGATTCGCTCAACCACCCAGTTCACCCGGTAGGCCGCCGTATCGATGAAGGATCGTTTCTTTTCTGTCATTATCTGCCTCTCTGCATTGATTTTCCCGCTCAGGATTCTGATATTTTCACCCGGCTGAATAACAACAGGAACATAGCCTGTCAGGGAACAATTCTTGTTCCTTTTTTCCCCTGGACTGCGGCCACCAGGTTTCCCGGGCTGGTAATAATAACTTCTTTTCCTCCATGACTGATAAACTCAAGAGCCGCTTCTATTTTGGGCAACATGGTTCCCGGACCGAAATGTCCCCGGGCAATCAGGCCAAAGGCCTCGGCAACCGTCAGCCGCTCCAGCGCCTTGGGTTGAAGACTGTCAAAATCCTGATAAACATTTTCAACCTGAGTGGAAATAACAAGCAGATCCGCTTTAAGCTCAATCGCCATGAGGGCTGCTGTCAGATCCTTGTCCACCACGCAGTTTACTCCCGCAAGATTACCGTCTCCGTCCCTCACCACTGGGATACCGCCACCGCCCGCCGCAATGACCACAAATCCGCTGTCCATCATTACTTTAAGAACTTCCATCTCCACAATCCTGACGGGCCTGGGAGAAGGAACCACCCTTCTGTATCCCCTACCTTTCTGATATACGATATGCCAGTCAGAATGTTTTCTCAGGAGTGAATCCACCTTCTGTTTCGGATAAAAAACCCCGATGGGTTTGATTGGATTTTGAAATGAAGGATCTTCTCCATCTACTTCAACCATGGTGACCATGGTAACCGGTTGTTCCACCATCTCCCTCTGGTGAAAAATATTGTGCAATGATTCCTGCAGCTGATAACCGATCGCCCCCTGGGTATCGGCAACACAGTTTTTCAGAGGAACAAAATGGAGTTCTCCCGCCTCAAAGGCAAGTTCTGAACGTCTGAAGATAAAGCCGACCTGGGGTCCATTGCCATGGGTTACAGCCACATCAAAACCGAGCTGCATGATGTCGGCAATATATCCCGCTATTTCCTGAACTGCGGCCAGTTGATCATCAATCTCCCGGTGTTCATCGTTCCTGATCAGACCATTACCGCCAACGGCCAGAACCATACGTTGTTTCATATTTTTTCCGATTGACCATGAAGATTTTCATCTATCCCGTAAATTTCCGGGTATAGAGGGAAGGTATTACTGCATACATTGCAGCCGCCTTCACCAGTTCATCCTTCCAGGTCACTTCATTGGGGGCATGGGCCTGATCCTCATGTCCCGGCCCAAAGCCAATACAGGGGATACCATAACGCCCCATGATGGAGACACCGTTTGTGGAGAATGTCCATTTATCCACTACCGGTGTCTCGTTAAACAGGGAGGTAAAAGACTCCACCAGGGTTCTGCAGACAATATGTTCTTCCTCCAGCACCCAGCTGGGGAAATAGCATTGGGTCGGGTAGACCAGTCCCCTGTATGAGGGACGGTCATAATTGTACATTGAGACCCTGCCTCCTGCTTTTTTCACCGCCGGCAGCTGCCTGATCTCCTCCAGGGCATCTTCCCAGGTCTCACCATGGGTCAGCCTTCGATCCACGGAAATGGAACAACCGTCGGCCACGGCACACCGGGACGGAGAGGTATAAAATATTTCCGAGACAGTCAGAGATCCTTTTCCGAGGAAAGGATCATCCTTCAGCCGATCGTGCAGTTCCTGGAGTTCCATAAGAATCGGAGCCATCTTAAAAATGGCGTTGTCACCTCTTTCCGGGGCGGATCCATGTGAACTGACACCATCCACTGCAACCAGAATTTCCATCCGTCCCCTCTGACCTCTGTAAATACCAAGGGAAGTAGGCTCGGTGGAAACCACAAATTCAGGACGGATCCCGCTCTTTTCTATTATGTACTGCCAGCAGAGTCCATCGCAGTCCTCCTCCTGAACAGTACCCGTAACGAGCAGGGTATAATCACCGGAAAGCCCCAGATCCTTAATGATTTTTCCGCCATACACCATGGCGGCCATACCGCCCTCCTGGTCACTCGTTCCCCGGCCTGAAATGATCTCATCATCCTCAAAACCGATATACGGGTCATGATCCCAGTTTTCCCGGTTGCCGACACCAACCGTATCAACATGGGCATCCATGGCTACCAGGTGTTTTCCCGTACCGATATAACCGAGAATATTGCCCATGGGATCAATTTCCACCCGGTCAAAACCGACATGTTCCATCTCTTCCCTGATTCTCCGTATTACCCTTTCCTCCTGGCAGCTCTCACTGGGAATAGCCACCATATCTCTCAAAAATGCGGTTATCTGGGGACGATATTCTTCCGATTTTTTCATCACACGCGCAAAATCGATACTCATCATTCCTGCTCCGTTCCTTCTGCCCCGCTGGAGGACAACATTGTTCTTGATTCAATATCTTTCAATCGCCTCAGACTGTTCTGCCAGTTGGACCGTATCTTCGCCTGTGCTCCTTCAACATCACCAGATCGCAGGGCATCAAGAATATCGTAATGTTCCTCCAGTGAATATTTGGCGCTGGCATATCCCTCAAAATAAGTCACTTCCACCCTGCGATATTTTATTTTCAGATCCCGGAGAATTGTAACCAGGTGATGATTGCCTGACCGCTCAATAAACACATCATGGAACTGGATATCCGCCAGAGATGCCTTAACAGGATCTTCTGTATCGAGAGCTATCCCGAGGGCCGTGTTCGCCACTTCCATTTTTTCAAAATCCTCTTGAGTCAGATGCAATACGGCCAGGGATACCGCCAGCTCTTCCAGGGTCCATATAATGGGGTAGATTCTCTCCGGCTCCTTTATGGAAACTTCCGAAACCCTTGTCCACCGGTTCGCCGAAGATTCCACCAGTTCCTTATCCTCAAGACGTCGCAAGGCCTCACGCACCGGGGTACGACTGACCCCCATATGTTCCGCCAACTCCTTATCAAGGAGTTTTTCGCCTGGCCTGAGCTCTCCTTCCATGATCCACTTGAGAAGCGTATTATAAACCTCTTCTCTCATGATGGAGCGGCTCAGCGGTTTTGTCTTTCCTGGTATGGGCATAGTCACTTTCCTGAACAGGGGTGGAGCTGATAAACTTCTTCCAAGCGGTCTTCAATTAACATATTGGATGTAATATATCACTTCTGAAGACATGTCAACAATACAATTTCTGATTGCCGGCAAAACTCAGCCTAACGGGATAATTCTATTGACTGGTGGTCTCCGTGTCATCAGAAGAAGACGCTTGACCTGACAGCATCAGCAGAGAGAGGACCACATCCTCGAGATTGACATCACCATCACGATTAATGTCGCCACCTGGATTCATATTCAGCTCATCAATCATAAATCCACGGGTAAGGCCATGCAGTTGCCCGGTTCCGGCAATCTGGCCATGATCGTTTATGTCTCTTGCAAAGGTAAGAACCCAGCCGGAAGAAGGTTGGAGAACATCATTGAGATCTCTGACCCCGGAGAGCCTGTCAAAAACAAAGGCATGTTCCACAGGATTGTCTCCCATGGACCACATAACACCCACCATCTGCCCCAGGTTGTTGATACCGTATATTTCTCCGTACGGATATTTTGCCGGCATGGGTATACGGACAGGTGGACCGGAAACATCATCCCAGTAGCAGGGAAAGCTTTTTCCCTCCTCAATGCTGACTGAACCGCCGACCAGGTGATGGTCATTGATTACCGACGCATACCATTGCCCCTCCGCAAAATCAGAATCAACAGGAAGTTGCCGCAGTCCCCTGTGACGGTCATAGATAAACGGCCTGAACCTCTGACTGCTGTCCGCTGCAATCCCGACGACTTCCCCCCTGTTGTTTATCCCATGGGCAATGGAATAGCCCTGCTGATTACGGGGCCCCCGTAAATTCAGAGTACCGAGATCACGCACCTGCTTCCCGTCAAAAAGGATCCCGTGATAAAACCTGAATGACGATTTTTTATTTTCCGGCAGAGCCATTACCCCGACAACCGTACCGTCATTTGCAATGTCATACCCCCGGCTCTCCTCCTCTGTCACCAGGATGCCTTTTTCCACCGTTGCGGCATCCGGCCAGCGAACGATATATTTTTTTCCATTGGCCGTTCTGAAAAAACCGGAAACCTGGCCGAAGTCATTTATTCCCCAGGCACTGGTGTCACCTGTTTCTTCAGGAGCAGGAAGCATCACCCTGACACCTGGAAGCTCCCAGGTCATTGCGACTTTTTTTTCCTGTCCGGAAAAACTCTCAGCACATATTTTGCCGTTTTCATTGATTCCAAAAGCTCTGGAAGCAGTCATGCCATCCAGAGGTTCTATGGGATGAACTGTGATTTTAGACAATGCCAGTGCATTCCGGGATAAAATGCACAACAGAACAAACAGAAAAATAGAATACGGAATATACCTGAAGCAGTTATTCAGCCTGATAGCAGCCATAATAGAATTTCCCTTGTCAATAATATTACAAAAAGGATTATTCCTTCCGACTGTTTTCATGGCAAACAACGTGCCTGATATATATTTCTTATATTTTCATCATGTTAGAAGATACACTTTCTGAAACTTAATCTCCAAAAATGCAAGATTGGGCAAAATCACTGTTCAAAAGTGCAAATATTGCACTCCTTCCAGAATCCCGCTTGGCACAAATCATGACTCAGCGGGATTCTCACCCTTCCGATCACCCCTCAAATTGCATCACTGCCATGCTCACCTGTTCTCACCCGTATGACATCCTCGACACCAAGAACAAATATTTTCCCGTCACCGATTGTATCACTGCTTGCCGCCGACCGTATGGCATCAACTGCAGCATGGACCATATCCATGGTCACCACCAGTTCAATCTTGATCTTTGGATTGAAATCCACATTGTATTCTGCACCACGGTACATCTCTTTATGCCCTTTCTGGCGACCATACCCTTTCACTTCCGAGACCGTCATACCTGTAATCGAAATTTCCGTCAGTGCCTCTTTAACTGCTTCGAGCTTAAACGGTTTAATTATCGCTTCAATCTTCTTCATCACTTCTCCTTAATCAATCTGTTGTGAACTCAGGATAGGCTGCAAGGCCACATTCCACCACATCAACCCCCTCCAGCTCCTCTTCCTCATCAACCCGGATACCAATTGTCACTTTGATTACCATCCAGACAACGGAACTTGTAATAAAAGACCAACAGAAAATTGCCGCGATTCCCATCAACTGCACAATTAATGATCCTTCAGGGTTTGTGAGAGCCGCCGCCAGCAACCCCCATATCCCGACAACTCCATGAACCGAAATAGCACCAACCGGATCATCCAGTTTTACCTTATCAAGGAAAATTATTGCCCCCACTACAAGCAGACCGCCGACACAGCCCACCATTGTGGCAGAAAACGGCCCTGGAGCAAGTGGTTCCGCCGTTATGGCAACCAGGCCCGCAAGCGCTCCATTGAGAGCCATGGTCAAATCCGCCTTCCCGAACCAGAACCGCGCAAGAAGAAGAGCACTGATCAGTCCTCCGGCCGCCGCCATATTTGTGTTGACAAAGACCAGGGCGACATGGTTGGCCGCTTCAACTGTGCTCACCTTCAGTTCTGAACCACCGTTAAAACCGAACCAGCCGAACCAGAGGATAAAAGTCCCCAAGGTTGCCATGGGAAGATTGGAACCCGGAATAGGTTTTATCCTTCCGTTCACATATTTTCCCCTTCTTGCCCCCAGAAAAAGGACGCCGGACAGGGCCGCGGAAGCACCACAGAGGTGAACAACACCGGAACCGGCAAAATCCAGAAAGCCCAGGGCGTCAAGAAAACCTCCTCCCCATTTCCAATACCCCTGGATCGGATAAATTACTCCCGTCATCACCACGGCAAACAGAAGAAAAGCCCACAGTTTCATACGTTCTGCAACGGCACCGGAAACGATGGACATGGCAGTGGCTACAAAGACGACCTGAAAGAAAAAGTCCGCCATGTTTGAATAGGAGGTTTTTCCCCCGCTCTTCAACACATCCGCCAGGCTGTTATCCCCGCCCAGCAGAAACCCGAGGCCGGGAATAAGACTGTTTACTCCGTCACCGTACATGATGTTGTAGCCAATAAACATATAGAGAACACAGGCAATGGCATACAGGGCCACATTCTTGGTCAGAATTTCCACCGTATTTTTGGCCCGCACAAGACCTGACTCCAACATGGTGAATCCAGCCGCCATCCACATGACAAGGGCCCCGGACATTAATAGATAAAAAGTATCCAGTGAATAGGACAGTTGTATAACTGTTTCTCCGATTTTCGGTTCTTCTGCAAAAGCGGGCGCAACCAGTCCCGTTATCAGGAGACAGACTGCTCCCCCCCAGTATCTTCTATAATGATTTTTCTTTTTCACAAATTCTCTCCAGTACAGTAAAATTTTTCAGGAATTTTTTTTGCCTGAAAATACCATTACAAAACCCGGGCCACATGGTGTGGTTAATTTTATACACCAACATTTCAATAAGTTATCATGGGATAAAAGCTACAGGAAGAATCTATATTTACTACATTTATGTATTATTTAATTCCTTACATTTACAATATTGTGTGATTTTATTCGAAATTTATCTTCCGGCGTCGAATATTCTCGACAAAAGAGAGAATTCTCTGGAGAATTTTACGACCATATGATCAAATATTTTTCTGATTACGCACGAAACTCAGCCTGCTATTTGTGAGTCTGGGGATTGGGCCTGTTTTATCAGGCGTATTTTAAAAATCACAATACTGTCACGGATTCAGAGATAAAATAAAAATCTCAACTGCGACCGGAAGACCTTCTTCTGCAGCGAGATTTTCAAGAAACAATTGAAAGGAGCACCATGATACGCGACCTCGCCCTGGCAACGAAAGCAACCTGCAGCCTTGAAGATCAGGAATCACTTGTACCTCTTGTATTGCAACTCAAAAAACTCACTGAAGTTGCAGGAAAACAGGGGCTGCTCGCCCTGGAAAATGAATTGGTGAACATCAAGGATCCTTTTCTTAACCTTGGGGTGCAGCTCATCATCGACAGAGTAGAACCGGAAAATATAAAGGACATCCTCGACTCGGATATCTATTATAACGAATCAAACGGTCGGGAACTTCTGAAAAAGATCCTCATAAGAGAAGGACTCCTCCGGATTCAGGCAGGAGACAGCCCAAGAAATGTCCTGATCTGCACGAAAATTTTCCTCGGCAAAGTTCCGGCGTCACAGTTCAGGGCCACCTGACCCCGGCAATTACGCCCCCCCTGAGTCAAAAAAGGACAACACCATGCGTCGACTTCTGCTGATATTTCTACTGCTTAATCCCGCGGTGTCCCATGCTTCAAATGCGTTCGAAACCTGCCGGGACCATTTCCTGCATGGCCGATATTCTGTTGCTGAACCTTCCTGCCTGCAGGCAGCCGACGAAGGTATTCTGGATGCCCAGAAATGGGTTGCCTTTATGTACACCAAAGGCAGGGGAGTACCGCAGGATCTTGACAAGGCATTTTTCTGGACGGAAAAAACGGCCAGACGCGGTGACGCCAACAGTCAGTACCTCCTGGGACGATGTTATCAATTCGGTACCGGAACAGAAAAAGACCTTGCAAAAGCCCTGCACTGGTACAGGAAGTCAGCCGGACAGGGAAATATAAACGGCCTTTATGCCATGGGAAACTTATACAGAAAGGGAATCGGTGTCACCGTCAACCACATGAGGGCCTATGCCTGTTACCGGGCGGCCGCGGAAAAAGGAATGTACCTGGCGGCTCAGGCCATGGATAACGCGGGGAACAGCCTGACGGATGAGGAAAAAAAGATTGCCGGACAGATCAGCTGTCCAGCCCGGGATAAATAAAAAGGACCGCCGATTTTTCAATCGACGGTCCTGTAATACTGGAAAAGCAGGTTCCGTATATTGACCAACTATTCCTCTATATCGCAGTCATCCAGCTCACAGGAAACTTCCGCCACAAGGTATCTGGCGTTTTTATAACCATTCTTCTGCAGTTCCTTGTAGGCCATTTCCGCACGCGCGCCTGTCGTGCAGTGGACGTAGATATTCTGATCCTTGGACATTCCGTCAATAGTTGCAAAGAACTCATCCATCCTGCTGCAAAGCTGATCAAGCGGAATATGTCGCGACATGGGCAGCTTCCCGACCTTGACCTCGTCGTTGGTGCGAACATCGAGTATAATTGCCTTGCTGGGATCCTCCATGGCCGCCTCAAATTCTGCGATGGATACTTCACCGGGAGCAAGCTTTCTTTTCCAGTTGACTTCCGTTACAACAGGTCCTTTGACAAGCCGACCACCCAGATGTTTCCACCCACGGTATCCATCTTCAACAAGAGAAACCTTTTTATAGCCATTTTCCCTGAGCATTTTCAGGGCGGCCAGCATTTCCTCTTCCCTGTCACTGTACAGAACAACCGGCGCTTTCACCGGAATTTCATCCATGACATCGGCGAATGTCGCAAACGGCATACTCACAGAGCGCGGGATACGAGCAACAGCATCTTTTTCAGCACTACGTAAATCGACAATGACATTATTCCCCTGACATATGAAGCCATAACCGGCATATGTCGGGTGTCCGGCCTTACGCCATGCCGGCTCACCATCAAGATAAACTCGAACATTTTTAAACCCTGCCTGGACCGCCTGACCGGCGGACATTGGACTCATGCCTCAGGTGGGTCCTCCACAATAAAAAACCAGGGCCGCATCAAGATCTTTCGGCAGAAGCCCCATCAGTTCCTGCATTTCACATACAGGGATAGAAATGGCACCCGGCAGATGCGACTGACTGTAACGGGCGGCGGGCCGGGAATCGATGAGAACAAAATCTTCATTGTTATCTATCATCTTCTTTAAATCAGCCGTCTGGATGATCGAAGTGCCTTTCGGCATCTTGGCAAGCTTGGGCCTGATTGATTTTGCATAAAAATCCTTACCCTGCTTTTCGTAGGAAACTATAACTCCATGCCCTTTTCCGGCATGCTCTATTCCATCCGTATTTTCATCAAATTTTATCAGAACAGTCTGAGCCTTTTTGCCTTTCCCAACTTGAACGGAAATCGTTTTAGCCTTCACCGACTTCCCGACAACACGACCCTTAAACACCGGCCCGGTATCCTTTTTGGCAACCGCGACCGGCTTGGCCGCCGAACTGGACTGGCTGTCCGGCTGCACGCAACCACTCAACCCCAAAGCGGCTACAACCAGAAAAGGCAGTAACCTGACTAACATCTTCTGCATACCTTCCTCCTTGGATTAAATTTACTCTTATCTGGTGTCTGTCCTGAAATGAAAATTTTTGATCGAGATCAAGGCACACGGAAAATTTTACCGCGGCATACAGTTGATATCGGAGTCTACGCTTACCTCCGAGGATAAAATTTTTCGGCAACGCAGATGTCGGGCAAAAAGACCAACTATGGACAGGCACTATCCGGTTCCTCCCTGGAAAACAGTCCACTCTCTGCCATTTGCAGCAATTCTTCAACGTGGCCTTGTTTCGAAGAAACAGTTGTCCAGATGCTCACCGTTTTAAAAACATTAAAACCGTAAATAAGCACAATACCTGTATAGCAAACAATTAAATACTCCGGGCCAAACGTGTCGGCGTGATAATTAAAATTCAGCTTCAGCAATTAATTTTTTAACTGAAAATTTAATTACATGGCACACCCGAACTCTAAAGAACAACAACTCTGCACATGTTTCACAAAACTTCATGTACCACATTCAGGGGAAAAATACAAAATAATGATATGGAAGTCAACGCCCATTAATAATCCTGAAACAGTGACGGCTCAGCGATTATTTTTAGGTAAAAACTCAATGTCGTTAACTTAAGGACAAGATGGTTCATAAAAGTCCCATTCTGACCTTGGCCGAGGGTGTCTGCAGCCAGGACGGCTGCAGTCAAGCCCCCAGGGACGGGTTTATGGCGTCCCTCGGACGAGGTCGGAATAGGACTTTAACGACATTGGGTAAAAACTTAAAAAGTAACTGTAACAGGCAGTAAAAAATCTCAATTATTTTCCCGAACCATCTATAATACCATTTCAGCCAGAATATCCGCAGTTTTTGCCCCCCCCTGAAGATTCACAGGACAGGATGAATTATTTTTTTGAGAAAGAGCAGCGAGACAATGAGACACCAGCAGTTCCCGTGTCAATTCGGTTTCTGAAACAACCTGCAAGGTATCGCAGCCATTTTTCCTTAACTGTTCAAGATGCAGATGCTGTTCCTGGTCCCGCATCTCTCTTTCCAGTACCAGCGCCGGAATACCACAGTATATCGCATCCACAATACTGTTGTAACCACCGTAAATAACACACATTTCAGAAGAGAGGAGAGCATCAGAGTAACGCTCTCCAGGTATTTCCAGACTGCAATGATCTATCTCTTCAAACATCTTCCAGACTTTTCTTCTCCGCGATACTGACGTGCCGGTATCTATAAACAGTTTCCATTTTCCGTAATTCCGCGGGACAACTGCCAGGGCCTGGGCAAGTTGCTCGAGAAAATTCATGGAATGCTCACCAAGCCAGGGCACGGAAACCGTTCCGGCCAGTTTTTCCCTGAACTGCCGAAACTCCCCCTGCCATGCCGCAAGCTCGGCCAGTCTGGAAACATATCCACACTCCCGGGGGATCTTGCCGAACCGCTTTTCAAGCGCTTTCATATGTGAATTTCCCAGAACTCCCTGGTCCCCATACCAGAGCAACTCATTGAAATACTGTCTGAAAAGATCACCGGCAAGGTCAGAACCAACCTGGGAAACAGTACCCACGACACCGCGTATTCCTAAAACCCAGCGGGTTCCCGTTTCAAGACCGGCTTTCAGTGCCGGCAAAAGTTCCCTGTGTTTTCCCTGGGGGGCATGATCCACCAGGACCAGTTTTGGCCGATACAGCTGTATCAAATGTTTCAATTCTGCAGCCCGCAGTTCTCCCAGCTCCTGGTCGGTCAGCATTGATTTCCCCATGCTCCCTCTGGACTTCCCATCAACAACCTCTGTTTCATAGGCAGGCAGTTTCAACCAATCCAGAGGAACTGTGCTGATCAGTTCCTGACTTTTTCTGCAGCCAGTGACAAACAACACTTTCAGCTGCGGGTAAAGCCTGCGCACAGCCATACCTACACCAATACTGCGACTGGCATGACCCAACCCCCGTCCGTCATGGGCGTAAATAAGTATATCCAGACGATAATTTCTCACATTTTCTCCTTTTCCTGAACCTGTGAGGATTCAACGGTGATGTTTTTCCCGACTCCACCTTACTTTGAATTTAAATTTATTTTCATCCTATTACTCTATGGAACCACAAAAAATCAAAATTTTGTCCCGACTCCGCATTGTTGGAAAAAACCTGATTGCCCATGGAACTCAGCCAGATTAGGGATGAGCCCGCTTTTTCAGGTTAGTCTACGGTAAAAAAAAGAAATCATCCTGAATCATTGAAAAAAAACAGATTATTTGGTTTTCTTCCATATTGAAAAGAGTTCCTTATCGCTTTTCCATCTCTCTCTTCCAAATCAAATACAACTTTTAAGCAATGAACATTGCCTATTACATGCCCTTTAAACCCATGGGACACCGAAACCCTTCCGGAGATCTGGTAACCGGAACAGAACTTTTCAATCATCTTGCCCGAAACAACAGGATTTTCCCCGCAAGCCGACTACGCTGCCGCTGGATCTATTATCATCCTTCCCTCTGGCTGCGCTTCCTGCTGGAAAGAAAGCGAATTCTCAGAAAATACAGTACGAGCCCCCCCGATATCTGGTTCAGCTACCACTCCTACTACAAAGCTCCTGATCTTCTCGGTTATCATTGCAGCAGAAAACTCAATATTCCCTATGTTATTTTCCAGGGTATCTATTCAACCAAAAGAAGAAAAAAACTGAAAACCCTGCCCGGATTCATTTTAAACAGAAAAATTCTCCTTGCTGCCGACCAGGTTTTCACCAACAAGAAAAAAGACTTGAAAAATCTGCGCCGCCTCCTTCCTGAAGAGCGACTTTCCTATATTGCACCGGGAATCCACCCTGAAAAATTCATCTATTGCGAGAAATCAAGAAATGATCTGCGAACAAAATTAAACTGCCGAAACAAGACCGTCATTCTCACCGCAGCCATGTTCCGCCCTGGAGTAAAAGCTGAAGGAATATTGCAGGTTATCCACTCATGCGCTGAACTTCTGACTGAAAACCACGGAATTGTCCTCTGGATAGTGGGAGACGGCAGCTGTCGCCGGGAACTCGAGGAGAAAGCCGGAGAACTACTCCCCGGGAAGGTCCGGTTCAGCGGCAGGGTTGAGAGAAATGAATTATACCGTTATTACAGTGGCGCCGATTTTTTTGCCTTTCCCGGTGTACACGAATCCCTAGGCATGGTCTACCTGGAAGCCCAGTCCTGCCGTCTCCCCGTTGTAGCACTGGCCGACTGGGGTGGCGGAGAAGCAGTCATCCATAACCGTACGGGTCTTCTTTCACCAGTCGCAGCAAAACCTGAATTCACCGCAAATATGGAGAAGCTGATTCAAAACCCGGAACTGAGAACCAGGCTGGGCAGGGAAGCGGAAGCTCATATCCGCTCCCATCACGACCTGTCCGAAAACTACACCCTGCTGGAAAAAAAACTAAAAACATTTGTCAGGGACAAGTGATTACTCCTGAATCCGTTAACTGTCTGCATTTTGGCGTACAAATTATAATCTGATTACCCATGAAATTCAGCCACATCCCAATTTTACAAGTGTCAGGCTGAATTTTGTGCGCAACCAGGAATTATAATTCATAATCTCAATATGTTATAAAAAACAATCACAAAGCCGTCATGTATTCTGGTCAAACTGAAAACTCTCAAATCACCGGCCATCGTTCAGGACTTCAATTTCAACCCTTCTGTTTTTCCTCCTGCCGACACCGGTTTTGTTGTCGGCTATCGGGTCACTGATCCCCATCCCTCTGATCTCCAGCTGCTCCCGGTCAATACCATATTTCATCAACAACCGACCAACTGCTTCCGCCCGTTTATCAGAAAGTGCTCTGTTTTCCGGGGAATCAGTGTCAGAGGAGACATACCCTTTCACCAGGACCTGAGCCCCGGGATATTTCCGCAGTTTTTTTACAAAGCGGACAAATTCTCTTTTCGCCTGCCTGGTCAACTGCAGAGAATTCGGTCGCAGGGGAAGAATAATCTTTACAGGTTCCATGGGCGGAATATCTTTTTCCGGCTGTCCAACCACTTCTTTCGATTCAGGCAGCTTTTCAGCCGGTGCTTTTACTTCTGCCCTGCTGTTTTCTTCTTTTTTTGCTACGGCTTCCTCATCAACAGTTGAAATTTGATCTTCAACACGGGTTATTCCGACCGATTCATCCACTGTTTCACTTCTGGATTCCACAACTGCCTGATAGGCTTCACCCCCCGCCTCGGGTTTTTCCCGGTAGGCATTACTCAGAATAGCATGTTTAAGGGCTGCGGCTTTTTTTTCATTTATTTCAAGATTCCTGCTCTTTAAAACAGAAGCTGCAGGTGAAGTTGTCACCTTCACCAGTGACTCCTGCAAGACAACAGGCCGCTCCTGTTTTTTTTCTTTCCCGACCGTGTGAGCCACATTGTTTTGCGGGTAAAAATAGTAAACGAAGGAACAGGCAAGAAAGAGAAGCGGCAGGAGCAGCAACCATCCTCTTTTACCACTTTCATTTTCAACAGAGACGCCTGACATTGTCGGCAGTCCGTTGTTTCTTTCGATAACAAAGGTATCCCTCTGAAAATTACTGTTCTGGTTTTTCCTGTCAAACAATTTAAGATCCACCTGATCCGGTGATGCATCCACCGAAAGATCAAGCCGCTGGACACACTCTTTGATCAGCCTGTGGTCTACACTTTTTTTCCCCCGGGCAGCGCCTGCCTGGAGGGAATACTCACACAGTACATTTATATAACGGGGCACTCCGCGGGAATGTTTATAAATTAATTGAATCGCCTTAGTGGAAAATATTTTCTCCACTCCACCGGCAGCACAGAGTCTGTGCTGAATATATTCTCCAGTTTCATTGACATTTAATGGCAGCAGTTTCAATTTGAGAGTTAATCGCTGACGAACAGCTTTGTTTTTTTGACGGACAAGCACCTCGTTGAACTGAGGTTCTCCGATAAAAAAAATATTAATGAGCTTGGCGTCCGCTTTTTCTATATTGGAAAGCAGGCGCAGTTCCTCAAGCATATCCTGGCTTAAAAGATGACAATCATCGATCAGCAGCAGGGTCTTTTTCTTTTCATCATGGGCTTTATGGAGAAAATGACTGAACTGAATCAGAAACTGAACCTTGGAAGAAAACAGTGTATTCATACCAAAACCCGCAGCAATTTCATTATAGAAATCGAGGCGATCAAGACGCGGGTCGGGAATAATCGCACACTCCACATCATCACCTAATCCTTCTACAAGGCTGTTTATAAGAGTGGTTTTCCCCATCCCCCCACTTCCCGTCAGGAGCAGAAATCCTTTATTGGCCAGGATTCCGTAACGTAAAGTCGAAAGCACCTCCTTATACTTTTCCCCCAGCCACAGAAAAGCCGGATCAGGTCTCAGCTCAAATGGTTTTGATTCAAATTTATACTGTGAATTATACATAGTTACCCATCTACCTGAAAAAAATCGGTTTTCCAGAGAATAACATTTACTTCAGAAGAATGTTCTTATTTAAAATGTAATTGGTCACAGGGGTAGCAACTCTTTGATTTTATTACCTCTGAAGTGTAATTACTCACAGGTACCGCAGATTTTTGCAGGCTCTTTTGTCCGCTATAGCCTACCTATGCGGACAAAAGAGACCGTGAAAAACTGGGGTGCCTGTAAGTAATTACTTTAAGATTGTTATAATCCTTTTCCTAACATTAACTGACTGATTCTGCAAATCTATTCACACAACCGGCACGAGAAATCAGTTTTCGGTACACCCGATAACCGACAGTAATATCCCCCGTTCCCAAATTGCACTCACCAAAGGAATGTGGTAGAGAAACGACACAGATAACTTATGCAATACAACTAGTGTCACGTCAACGATGAAATGACGTAATATTGCGCTGTAATTTTTTGTGCCATTCTGTCTGTGGCTTTGAGCGCATAGTAGAACTATGTAACATAAGCCACAGGCGGGATGGCGCGAAAAAGGACAAGCAAGATACGTCAGAGCAGTGTTGACGGGACACTAGAGTTTGGAGTTTCACATACCGACAGAAGCCCTCTACCTGTATGCGAAAAACATCAAAAAATACAAAAAAAATGTAACTACTCACCCCTGTTGTAATCATCGTTTGCAAATGTCCCATTCAAAGCAATCTGGATTGCCACAAGCGGATTGACACCTTGGCATGCCATTGTTTGTAGGTAACTTGAGATTCTACAGTA
>NZ_JBPLBA010000275.1:0-36983 GCF_054039375.1 Desulfomarina sp.
GATAACCGGAAGAACAGTGAAGGGGTTGTGCCGGTTTCTCTGAAAACTATCAATGGTGACGTAAATTGAAACTCGTTATTCCTGAAAATATAAGTCAGATAAAACCGTATCCACCGGGAAAACCCCAGGATGAGCTGGAACGTGAGTACGGTATAAAGGATTCAATAAAACTCGCATCCAATGAAAATCCATGGGGCCCATCTCCGAAAGTTATCCGGGCTCTGCGCTCTGAGCTTCTGAACCTGAACAGGTATCCGGATGGTTCTTCCTACTATTTGACACAGGCGCTGGCGGAAAAGGCGGGAGTTGATCCTGAAGAAATAGTTTTGGGCAATGGTTCGAACGAAGTTATTGAATTTCTGGTAAAGGCTTTTGTAAAGGAGGGAGATGAGGTTATCACAAGTCATCCCTCCTTTCTTATGTACCAGAAATTTGTTCAGATCAGGGACGGGGTTAATTTTGTTGTGCCTTTAAAAGATCTGCGTCACGATCTTGGTGTTATTCTTGAAATGATTTCTGAAAAAACAAGATTGATCTTCCTTGATAATCCCAATAATCCGACTGGAACTGTCATTAAACCTGTAGATTTGTATGAGTTTTTAAGCAATGTCCCTGAATCGGTGATCGTTGTTCTTGATGAGGCCTATGTCGATTTCATGGAAATGGGGTCAAGAATAGATGTATATTCGCTTGTTCGTAACAGTGAAAACAGGTGTCCGGTCGTTTTGCTGAGAACATTTTCAAAAGCGTATGGACTTTCAGGTTTGAGGGTCGGGTATGGGATTATGGACAGGAAAGTTGCAGCCTGTCTTCATAAAGTTCGTCAACCTTTTAATATAAACAGAATGGCCCAGGCTGGAGCATTGGCAGCTCTGGAGGATGAGGATTATTATCGACAGACTCTGGACAACACCAGAAGTGGATTGAACTTTCTCATGGAAAATGTCAACAGGTTGGGGTGTAGAGGCCTTGAGTCCCAAACCAATTTTCTTATGGTGGATGTAATGGGGGACGGGGATAAGCTGTATGAGGCTATGTTGTATAAAGGAGTTATTATCCGTTCCATGAGTTCCTACGGGTTTTCAAATCATATAAGGGTTACAGTTGGAACAGAGGAAGAAAATAATCGTTTTATTGAAGCTCTTTCCCTTTGCCTGGATGAACTCGGTTATGTCTGAAATACAGGAAATTGTCACCATTGATGGTCCTTCCGGTGTCGGAAAATCCACGGTCAGCAAAAAAATCGCCGATGCTCTTGGGTTCACCTATCTTGATACCGGAGCAATGTACAGGGCTGTGGGCCTTTTCATACACAGGCTTGGCGTTGACCCGGAAAAAGAAAAAGATCTTCCAGTTCTTCTGAATTCACTTGAGTTGTATTTTATACCACCTGAAGAAAAGGGTGGCGATGTGGGGATTCTTCTTAATGGAGAAAATGTAAGTGACATTATTCGCACTCCGGAGGTCGCGATGGTTGCTTCACATGTCTCCGCTTTTCCAGAGGTTAGAAAAAAACTGACAGAAATGCAGCGGGTTCTGGGGAATAGAGGAAAAATTGTGGCAGAAGGACGGGACATGGGAACAGTCGTTTTCCCTGGAGCGCGATATAAATTTTTTCTCGATGCAGACCCGATGGAAAGAACCAGGCGACGCGTTGTCCAGTTGAGAGAACAAGGTGTACCTGTTGATGAAGAAGAACTCCATGCCATGACCCTGAAACGCGACAAAAACGACAGGGAAAGAGCAATAGCACCACTTAAACCGGCTGAAGACGCCGTACTGCTGGATACGACGTCTTTCAGGGTTGAGGATGTTGTTGAAAAGATTCTTCAGATAATTGAAAGAAAAGCGGTGAAGTAAATCAGTCTTTTACTTTATGACAAAATCCGCACGTCTGTTTAACCTGTAACTTTCTTCATTCTGTTCCAGAAAAAGCGGTTTTTCCTCACCAAAAGACAGGGTTCGTATTCTTACAGGATCTACCCCCAGATTGATAAGAAACTGACGTGTATTGATAGCCCGTCTCTCTCCCAGTGCCAGATTGTATTCGTTAGTTCCTCTTTCGTCGGAATTTCCTTCGATGATAATTGTTGTTCCTGGAATTGACTGGATATATCTGGCGTTCTGTATCAGAATGTCTTCCATATCCGGTTTTATTCCGGCCTGATCAAAGTCAAAATAGATGGGGAAGAGATTTGCGGAAGACCTGCCATGAACCTGTTTGTATTCCATGGTCTGATCTTCCGGGGCAACGGTTTCTGCAGCTGCATTTGTTCCGCCAACGGTAGTGTTTTCCATATTCGTGTCATCCAGGGTACCCACAGCAGGAAGATTCTGCTCGGAATATCCTCCTTCTTCGGCGGGGGGATAATGTATATCTTTTCCGCCGGACAGGGTTGAACCTGTTTCTCCATCAATCCCCGGAGGAACTACAGTTTTTTTACTGCAGCCGGCTCCCAAAAGAACAAGCGAGCCAAGAAGGAATAAAAATAAGAGAGATGTGAATGGTTTGTTTTTCATGATTTCTCCTGTTTCTCCAGAGTCAAAATTGAAAAAAGTTAATCTGAAAATCTTTAACTGAGGGTTGTACCGCTGCAGTTGGGATTTTCATTGCCTGTTGCACCCGGAATGCACAAGTGATTAAACCATGGAGCTGTCTTCAGGCCACCTTGAAATTTGCTTTTTACCCGGTCTCTGCGTTACAAGGTACCCCTCATAAAAAGTCACTGTTTGAGCGCAAGGTTTGATCCTGTATGTATTTATTGACCATTTTGAGTGGTTAAATGGTATAAATAATTTTTTTTATAACATATTAAAATAAACCAAATTTTATTCATGTACGAAACTCTGTCTGTAATTTGAGAACCTGGAGATGTACCTGTTTTATCAGGAACACCTCCAATCAGGCTGGTGTTTTGTGGGTAATGAGAAAACAAATAATACTTTTTTTCATTTTCTGAAGTACACTATTTTGGTTTAATCAGCTTATGCTGACAATACAGTTTAGTCGTAATAATTGAGAGGTCAAGGATAAACTCCGGAATTCGTGATGACTTTTTATTTTTGATTATCAAGCATACTGAAACCTGGATTCATGGAGGATTCAGGTTTCAGTCGAGGTCACCCAAAAAAATAAGCGCAGCCATATAGAATCCTGATTACGTACAAAACTCAGCCTGATACTTGTGAACTTGGGGATGTGGCTGAATTTCATGGGTAATCAGATAGAGAATTGATATTCCGAGCATTATTTTTTGAGCATAACACAGGGTTTGGTAAAAGGGCTATTTATGGAGAAGCACAAGTTAACGACATTGAATAAAGACCGGGTGTTGAGAAAAAAACAAGCGGAACTTAACCTTTTTCTGAACCACCTGGTTCAGGTTTAAAATTGATGAAAAAGAGAGAAAACAGGAACAGAAAAAGAAAATTTACTGCTATTTGTGCCGTTGGCCTGGAAGCACTGGTTGAGGAGGAGATCCGCGAATTCGGTGGAGAGAGAGTCGCCTGTGACAGGGGGGTTCTTTCCTGGAAAGGTTCTCTGGAAACAGGTTACAGGGCCTGTCTCTGGTCCAGGTTTTCATCAAAAATTCTTCTTCATCTGTACAGAATCAACGCAACAGACGAAGAAGAGCTTTATCGGGAGTGTCTGGCTATCCCATGGGACAGTCACCTTACTGTTAAAACTACTTTTGCCGTTGACTGTACTCTTTCCGGACAAGGCAGAATCACCCACAGTCGATATGCTGCCCTGAAAGTGAAGGATGCGCTTGTTGATTTTTTCCGGCAAAAAGAGGGCAGGCGCCCCTCTGTGGAAAAATACAGACCGGGGGTCAAAATCCATGTTCATATTCAGGACTCTGTGGCGGATGTTTTTATAGATCTTTCCGGAGAGAGTCTTCATCGTCGGGGATATCGGGTATCCGGGGGAGCGGCACCTCTTAAGGAAACTCTGGCTGCAGCCCTTGTCGGTTTAAGTGGATGGTTAGCGGAAAACTCAATGCCTCTGCTTGATCCCATGTGTGGAACAGGAACAATACTGATCGAAGCTGCGCTGATGTTCGGGGATTCCGCGCCGGGATTGTCCAGGTCCTATTTTGGCTTTATGGGCTGGTTGCAACATGATCCTGAATTATGGCAGGATCTGGTGGATGAAGCTGTTTTTCGGGAAGAGAAAGGGCTTACCCGAAAGTGGCCGGTTATGACAGGATACGACTGTGACCCTGTCGTTGTAAAAAGCGCAAGAGAGAACATACTGAGAGCCGGCCTGGAAGAGAAAATAACAATTAAATGTGCGGAACTGGCAACGCTTCAGTCTCCGGCGGTCCGGGGAATGATCATCTCCAACCTCCCTTACGGCGAGCGACTTTCGGAGGTGGAGCAGGTTTCCTGGCTGTACCGGGGTTTTGGCAGGAAATGCCGTTTTTCCTTTCCTGGTTGGAATGTCGGGGTTTTTATTGCAAACGCAGAACTGGCTGATCGTTTTAACCTGGTCTGGGAAAAAAAATATCCCCTTTTTAATGGATCCCTGCCCTGCAGACTGCTTGTCGGCAGAATCGAAGGGACGTTACCCGGCCCTTTTCAGTGGAACCCTTCACAACAGGGCCTGGTAGACAATGAATTTGCAAACCGGTTAAGAAAAAATCTGAAAAAAACCATCAGATGGGCGAAGAGGGAGTCGGTTTTCTGTTTCAGGATATATGACAGGGATCTGCCGGAATATAA
Source organism: Desulfomarina sp. (assembly GCF_054039375.1). Taxonomy (NCBI): domain Bacteria; kingdom Pseudomonadati; phylum Thermodesulfobacteriota; class Desulfobulbia; order Desulfobulbales; family Desulfobulbaceae; genus Desulfomarina; species Desulfomarina sp. Next base: position 4,726 of record NZ_JBPLBA010000275.1, read on the forward strand.
TATCAGTATTGATCTTTATGAAAAATGGGTTCATATTCAGGAGTATGCTCCACCAAAGACAATCAGCAGGGAGTTGGCACGAAAAAGGTTAAAAATTGCCGTCAGGCAGATAAGGGATGTTCTGGGGGTCCGTTCCGACAGAATTTTTTTAAAAACACGAAAGAGACAGAAAGGGAAAAAACAGTATCAGAAAAAGAGTAACCAGAGAAAGCTTTATGAGGTAAGAGAGGGCGGCTGTTCTTTTCTTGTCAACTTTACTGATTATCTGGATACGGGGTTGTTTCTTGATCATCGTCCTGTCAGGGAAAGAATTTTCAGGGAAGCGGGAGGCAGGAAGTTTCTTAATCTTTTCGGCTATACGGGAAGCGCCACACTTCAGGCTGCAGCAGGGGGTGCGTCAATGACAACAACAGTTGACCTTTCAGCAACCTACACGGAATGGATGAGATTGAACCTGGCCCTGAACGGGTTCTGCGAGGGGAATCATCGAATTATCCAGAGTGATGGTATGGAGTGGCTCCGGCAGGACAGGGGACAGTATGGTCTGATCTTTGTGGACCCGCCTACTTTTTCGAACACCAGAAAAGAAAAGAGGGTTTTTGATATTCAAAGGGACCACTTTCAACTTATACAATTAGCCATGTCGCGTCTGGAATCTTCCGGTATTTTGTTTTTTTCAACAAATTACAGAAAATTTTCGCTGGATCCGCGTCTTCATGAAATCTTTACCCTGAAAGACATCAGCAGGAAGACTATTCCTTTTGATTTTTCGAGAAACAGCAAAATCCATAAATGCTGGGAGGTTAGAAAAAAATAGAAGGTGCCTTGAAAACCAATGAAAATCTGACTGCGGCGCTACAACCTTCAGTCGAGGATTTTCAGATAAACCGGCATAGCCGGTCTCTATGGCTCAGCCACAAAAAACTGATGGAAATCCCGACTGCGATGATACAATCCTCAGCCGGGGGGCAGATAAAAGGGGGGAGGCAGATTGGCAGAGATTGATAGACTTAAAGAACAGGTAGCAAGCCTGAAAAGACAGATCAGTGGGCAGAAGAAAACAAATGAGATTTTGAAAAACAGGGCGTGTCGATCTGTTTTGCACGCAGCCGGTGACGGGGTAAGAGTTTTTCCGGATTCCAAACGTTCACCCAGCCAGGTAAAAAACACTTTTCTCGAAAGTGTCAGTCATGAGGTTCGCTCTTCAATTAACGGTGTTGTCGGGATGATGGGGCTTGTTTTTGAAACGGATCTTTCGGACAGGCAAAGGGATTACCTGGAAATGGTGTCATCTTCAGTGGAGAGACTGCAGGGGGTTGTGAACCGGATTCTCGATTACTCAAAAATAGAATGCGGTCTGCTTGAGCTTGGGGAGGAAGATTTCAATCTCAAGGAAAAGCTGGATAACGATCTTTACCTGTCAATGCTTGAGGCGGAAGGAAAAGGTCTGGAATTTTCCTGTTATATCGGTCCGAATGTTCCCACCCATGTCAATGGAGATCCGGAAAGAATTGTTCAGGTCCTGTCCAGCCTTGTCAACAATGGTATTAAATACACTGAACAGGGACAGGTTGAAGTAAAGATTGAACATGGCGGGTATGACAGGGAGAATAACCTGCTCCTTAAATTTTCGGTGATTGACAGTGGCTGTGGTCTTGACGAACGGAGCCGTGCTCTGATTGGTGGTTACTTTAATAAGAAGGTAAGGAGTTCCTTCCAGCCTCTTGTTGTAGGTTCTGGAGGCTTTGGGCTGACGATAGCCTCGCAGCTTGTGGATATCATGGGAGGACGAATCGGTTTTTCTTCCGGGTCGGACGGTTCTGTTTTCTGGTTCAAAGTGCCTGTCAGGGAGGTATCTGATCTGTACTCTATGGAAGACAGGGGAAGCCGGGTCTTTGAAAATATTGAGGAAAAAAACACTTATGCCTTGAAAGGAGCCAGACTCCTTCTGGCGGAGGATGAACATATCAACAGAGTTCTTCTCGAAACTATTCTCAACCAGTTGGATATAGAGGTTACATCGGTTGAATCCGGAGAGCAGGCCGTAAAAGAGCGATTCAAAAGTAAATTTCATGCTGTGCTGATGGATGTGCAGATGGATAAGATGGATGGTCTGGAGGCCACCAGAAAGATAAGGGCTTTTGAAAAAGAAAAAGGTGAGCATGTTCCTGTGATTGCTTTAACAGCTCTGGCCATGCCCGGCGACCGGGAAAGGTGTCTGCAGGCGGGTATGGATGACTACCTGCCCAAGCCGGTTGACAGGGACCAGCTGATAGATATCCTGAACAAACATATTACACGTAAGGCCCTTGTTGTGGTCAGTGACCTGGAAAGACAGCAGGTTCTGGTTCGCGTACTGGTGGAGTCCGGTTGGATGATAACCATTGCCGAGAGCAGACGAACAGCAATGTATGAAGCATCCCTTTCTCCTTTCGATCTGATTATTTTTGACATATCCGGCTCAGTTTCCGACTGGTTCAGTGCTGTTAATATTATCAGACAGCTTGAGGAGTATTCCGGACGCAAAGCTGTTGTTATAGGTATTTCCAGGGAGAGTGATTTTGAGGAAAACCGGGAGCACGGTTTTGATTCGTTTATTACTGGTCCTTTCACCGAGGACAGGATAAAAAAAGAACTGGAACAATTTAAAAGAGACTGATTCCATGGAAAAAGAAAAACCTGAAACAGGTGGGGGCTTTCTGGGAACAACTATTTTTATGCTGTTTTTTTCATGTTGTTGCTGTACAGATAATTTCGAAGCCGTAACGGATTCAGGAACATATCAATGATACATTATGATCATGTCTGTCTTGACACTTTTGGGTATGAATTACCTCCCAGGGTAGTCAGTTCAGAAGAAATTGAAAAAAGACTTTCTCCATTATATGAAAGGCTCCGTCTTCCTGCCGGAAGACTGGAGCTTATGAGCGGAATCCGGGAGCGCCGTCTGTGGCCGGATCGGACAACACCGAGTGATGCTGCAACCCTTGCCGGAAAAAAAGTTCTTGCCACTGGTGGAATATCTCCGGAAAATATTGAATGCCTGATTTTTACGTCAGTTTCCCGGGATATGATGGAGCCGGCAACAGCCTCTTTTGTTCATAACAGGCTGGGACTCCCACCCTCCTGCCTTCTCTTTGATATATCAAATGCCTGCCTGGGTTTTCTGGACGGAATGGTCATGCTGGCCAATATGATTGAACTTGGTCAGGTAAAAAACGGCCTGGTCGTGTCGGGGGAAACAGCAGAGCAACTGCTTGAATCCACAATACTTTCACTGCTTGCCGATCCGGATCTGACCAGGAAGTCAATTAAACCTGCGTTTGCCTCTCTCACCATAGGCTCCGGCTCCATTGGGTTGTATATGAAGCGAGTGGCAAAAGATGAAAGATGTCTTCGGCTGCTTCATGGTTCCTGGAGGGCCAATACTGTTCACTCAGATCTCTGTCACGGAGGGCAAAGTGGTCCGGGGACCACATTGATGGCAACTGATTCCGAGGAACTACTTTACAGGGGGGTGGAGACGGCTCTTCTGACCTGGAAGAATTTTTCCGGGAAAAAGGGTTGGTCAGGGGAGATGATTCACCATTTCTTCTGTCACCAGGTGGGGTCTGCCCACGCAAGATTGCTGTTTGAAAAGCTTGGACTTGATGAAAAAAAGAATTTTGAAACTTTGGCCGCTCTGGGGAACGTCGGTTCCGTTTCCGCCCCCGTAACGATGGCCATGGCCATTGAACAGCGTGTTTTCCGGCCGGGGGAGAGAGCAGCGCTTCTCGGTATCGGCAGCGGTATTAACTGCATGATGCTCGGTGTTGAATGGACGGATCAGGAACGGGGTTGAAAGGACATGGAGTTGTGGTCCATGTGAGCAGTTATAAGGATTCGGAAAAGTCCGGTTCTGACCTCGAAGGATAAGGTACCCTTATGTCGATTGGAAATCTGACGCAGGAGCAGGGGAAGAAACTGGTCGCACTTGCAGAAACAGTTATTGATTCTTACCTGAATGGAAAGAAAACAATACCAGGTAAGCCGGAGGATAAGGTTTTTAATGAAAAGGGAGCCAGTTTTGTAACTCTGAAAATCTCTGGAAATTTGCGTGGGTGCATTGGGAGACTTGAACCGATTACAACACTCTGGAAAGATGTTGCTGAAAATGCGGTCAATGCCGCTTTTAATGATTTTCGTTTTTCTCCTCTCAGCCGGAATGAATTTGTTGAAACCAGAATTGAGGTTTCGGTTATGTCGACCCCTGTTTCCCTGGAATATGGATATCCCGGAGAACTTACAAAGCGTTTGCAGCCGGGGGTTGACGGTGTCATCCTTCAGGATGGCGCAAAAAAAGCTACCTTTCTGCCCCAGGTATGGGAACAGTTGCCTTCTCCTGAAATATTTCTGGCGCATCTTTGCAGAAAAGCGGGGGTTGATCCATCCGCATACCAGGAAAAAATACTGGAGATAAAAACCTATACGGTCCAGAGTTTCACCTGCGCCGGGTCTTGTTCATGCGGGCAGGGTGGCGCGAAAAAGGACAATCAAGATACGCCAGAGCGGCGTTGACGGGGCAAGCACATCCCCAAGTCAACAAGCATCAGGCTGAGTTTTGTACGTAATGAGAATAATTTTTAAATCAGAAAAATGGAAAAAATTGTATTACCTCCCCGGTTATTAAAGAAACTGCAGGAAATATACAGGAAGCTGGAAGACGAATATGAATACGTTGCCGGAGAATTGGCCTTTTCCTGCAGAGACTGTCCTGATAATTGCTGTGATTCCTATTTCCTCCATCACACATATGTGGAATGGGCCTATCTCTGGATGGGACTACAGGAACTTGAACCTGAATATCTTGCAGAGATTGAAGCGAGGGCGGGAGAATATATTCGGCGTTGCGCTGAAGCTGAGGGCCGCGGGGAACGGCCGGAGGTGATGTGTCCTCTTAACAGTCAGGGACTCTGTATTCTTTACGAACATAGAATGCTTGTCTGCAGAACCCACGGAGTACCCGCCCGAATACAAAGACCGGATGGCCGGGTTTTGCATTTTCCGGGATGTTTTCACTGCCAGGGTGTTGTGGAAAAGATGGATCGTAAAGATCTGAGTGTTGACAGGACACCCATGCTTCACCAGCTCGCTCAACTGGAGGGAGAGCTGCTTGAACGGCGGAGACATCTTTTACCCAGAGTAAAGCTGACGATTGCCCAGATGATTATCAAGGGGCCCCCAACGGTCCCCTCGCTTTTTTGTGAGCGGAAAAACCCTGTGACCAGTGGATAGGTTATGAAAAATACTGGAGAGCTCTGGGAAGCAATCGGCGAAATTAACGAGGAAGAACTGGGGCATGTTCTTGTTCGGCTGTTCACCATTTATGAGGCATTATTGGCCAGGGATGAAAACAGCGAAGAGGCTTTGAATTTCTTCAAAAATCTGGATACGGCTCTGTCTGTAACGCAGGGGTGTAACCTGAATCGCAGGTGACAGGAAATCACATGCCTGCTTGCAGGAAATTGATCAGGTAACCCTGAGAGGAGTTATTACCTGATGACCCGTGAACCGGGTAAGCTTATATGATTAAATGGTTGTATTTGAGTTGAGAAGCAAGAAAATGAATGGAGAAAATAAATGCGTTTCAAGGTGAAGAAAAAGCAGCCGAATTCAAAGATGTGTTTTGTCTGCGGGCTTGAAAACAGCTATGGTTTGAAGAGCAGATTCTACGAGCTGGAGGACGGGCGGCTTGTTGGAGTATTCACTCCCCGGAATGAACACCAGGGGTATCCCGGCAGACTGCACGGTGGTATTGCCGCAACAATTCTGGATGAAACCATAGGACGGGCAATTATGTTTGCCCACTCAGGAGATGTATGGGGGGTCACCCTGGAATTTTCCATGAAATTGAGAAAACCAGTTCCAATTGGTGAAGAAATCAGAGTAATTGCCCGAATTGAAAAGGAAGGGCATCGTTCTTTCAACGGGGTTGGTGAGATTCTTCTCGGGGATGGTTCTGTTGCCATTGAGGGAAAAGGTCGGTATTTGAAAATGGACATTGAAAAAATTGCTGAATTTGACCATGAAGGGGAAGAGTGGGTGGTGGATGAGTCCCCGGATGACCCCGACTATATTGAGATAGAAAAGGCATGATTTCTGTATCGTGTAACTGTTAAAGCCTTATTTTAAAGCTGTCGTGGTGTGTCTTCAGTCTGTCTGGGGAAGGGTCAGCGTGAAAACGGTACCTTTTCCGGGTTCGGATTCAAAAGAAAGAGTTCCCCGGTGTTGTTTAACGATTCCATAGGATATTGACAGGCCCAGTCCTGTGCCATCTTCCGCGTGTTTTGTTGAAAAGAACGGTTCGAAGATATTGTCGCCAATGGCCGGGTCTATTCCTGTTCCCCTGTCCTCTATGGAAAGAAGGATTTCTTCATCTCTGTTTTCGGTTGTCACTGTAATGGTTCCTCCTGCCTGTGGAGTTGCGTCAGCGGCATTGATTGTCAGGTTCAGGAGTACCTGGCTGATCTGGTCTGGAACAGCGTAAATTTCATCACAGGTGGCCCGGTAATTTGTTCTTATTTCCAGGTTGCGGGATTTCAGAAATTTATCCTGGAGCTGCAGGACATTGTCCATAAGGGCGTGAATGCTGGTGCTTTCTTTTTTTCCGGATGTTGGTTTATTGAATTGGCCAATGTCTTTGAGCAGTTTTTTCATTCGGTCACATTCTTCAATACCGAGCTCGATGAGTTTCCTGTCTTCATCGTTTAAACCTGGGCGCTCCACCAGATCGGAAAGCAGGTATTTGACTCCCATAAGGGGGTTGCCGAATTCGTGGGCGATGGAAGAGGACAGGCGGCCCAGGGCGCTTAATTTTTCAGAGTGCAGGAGTTGAAGCTGTATTTTCTTTCGTTTTCCAATCTCTTCATTCAGTTCCACCACCGTATTTTCAAGTTCACTGAACAGTTTTGAATTTCGAATGTTTATCGCCGCCTGATCGCCAAGAAGTTTGATCAGCTCCTGTCTGTCAGAGGAAAATGCCTGGGTGGTCAGGTTGTTTTCGAGGTAGATAATACAGATGAGGTTGTTTCTGTAAAAGAGCGGTTTGCAGAGTATTGAGCGAGGCTTTTTCTCTGTTATATACCTGTCATCTGTGAACAATCCCTCCCGGGTCGCATCATCTAAGATTACACTGTTTTGGGTCTGAATGACATAATTGAGTACAGCGCTTGAGGCATTCTGCTGGGAGTCGACAGCCATGTTTCGAGGGAGTTCAATTTGTTTACTTCCCCGGGTTCCAACGGCCTTTATCTGCCAGTCGTCATTTTCCTTGAAAACCAGAACACCTCGCTGGGCTCCTGAGCTTTCAAGGAGGATTTTCAAAACCTTTTTCAGGAGTTCGTAAAATGTTGTTTCTTCAGTCAAGACCTGCGATGCCTTAAAAATGGCCATTACATCAAATCGCGGGGTTGTTTCAATGGAGAGGAGGTTTCCCGGAATGATATCTTTCGGCGCATGGTGGGAATGATTGTTCTGCCTGTCTATTTGTTGAATCTTGGCTGTTGCACCCCATCTGTAATAGCAATACCTGGCTTCTTTTGCATACGGCCGGGCAAGATGGTTCTGGTTCAGGGACGTGTAGTAGCGGGAAGCCAGTTCAAGGGCGAGTGCTTCCTCCTGAAGGTAACCGGATTTTTCTGCCTCTTTGATTGCCCGGTCATAGAGCCTTACGGCCTGCAGGTGATTTCCTGTCACCCTGGCCCTTTCTGCTTCAACAAGAATATATTTATGGTGATAATTTTCTGGTGAGTACTTTGCCCAGTGCTTCATCCTGTTCTGGTTTGATGCAACTGTAAGACGAAAATGAAGTCTTTTCCCCTGTGAGGCTTTTTCATACAGGGCCAGGCGCACGAGAGAATCGTAGAAATAGAAAACAGGGACAACAATTGAGGCAAAGACAGCAGGCAGCCATTTTTTAGCCCGGTTTGAACAGTTGAGGGCCTTGCTGAAGTGTCCAAAGAGATATGAATGAATTGTCTTCAGGAGGTAGAGCTGGAAAAGTGAGGTGAAGTCACCTCTTGTCATGTGAAAGGGAATCATTTCCTCTTCGTTGTAGAATTCACCCTGAAAAAGTTCCGGGAAATCATTCTCTCCCCGGAGGTTGCTCACGGCCTGACAGTACATGTTCTGGCGATAAAGAGCGATGGGCTGTGCGTGCCTTTCAATTTCTTCCCGGTAAATGGTCAATTCCTGTCGAGTTCTGTTGAGGTTATGACCAAGATGATAAAGACGATGGGAGTAGGAGCAGGCAGCGTTGACTGCCAGCTCAAGTTCTCCACGTTCCCTGCATGTTTTGAATGCTGTCAGGAGTGGAGAGAGCGTTGTCTTTAAATGATCTTTCCAGTGAGCAATCAGGTTGTTGACTATGTAATAGGCATGTATTTTTTTGTATTTATTACCATAAAGAGTTGAAACATTACGGGCGAGTTCACCAAAGGCGTAACCTTTGTTTATGCTGCTTCCCGGAAAGCTGCAGAGAAGAAGTCCGTAGGTGGGGTATCCAGCCATGAGTGCAAAAGGTGTGTTACCGTGTTTCAGGGAGAGGTGGATTGTCTTGATCGTAATAAACGGAAGGAGTTTCGGGCGGGAGCAATAGGCAACAGTGCTGATTTCCATGAGAAACTTCATGGCCTCCCGAGAGGATGAGTCAGTTGCTTCCGGCAGTTTTTCCAGGTGATCCAGACTCTTGCCAGCCAGAAGAATACGTGTTCTGAGCATCAGGATTGCGGCCAGAAAGGAGGATGGGTTTCGCGGAAGACGAACTCCAAGTTTGTCCAGTGCCTCCAGGCAGGTTTCAACACACTCTGCAAGTTTGTAGTCTGATTTCTGGGCTTTTGCCCTTATATGGTAGGCTTCAATTTTATCAAGAAAGGTTTTTGCTTTTTTACAGATTATGGAAAACAACCTGTCTGTTTCCCTGTATTTTCTGTTGAGATATGCGGCTTCGGCGGCTTCGGTGTGGACCTCCAGGGCAAGATCATAATATTCCTCCCAGCAGTTTTCCGGTAACAGGGTGAGTGCCGTCTGCAGGTACAAAAAGGCTGTTTCCCTGGAGGCTGCAGTTTTTGCCTTGCGGGCGGCTTTCAGGTTGGCCCTGGCAAGATCAAGTTTTTCATCCGGTGAGGTTATCAGCGAAATGGCCTGGTTCAGGTGAAAAACCGTATCAAAGTCGGTATGTTCAAGAGTTGTTGAATGCACCTGTTTTTGAAGAAACCGGCCGATTTTCAGGTGAATTTTTTCTTTTTTTTCCTTGTCAAGAAAGGAATATGCCAGTTCCTGTATCTGCTCATGACCGAAAATGATTTTTGTTGCAGGATTTCTGATATTTTCGGTTTTGTCTGAAAATTTTCGGCCGGGGGTTGCATTGTCGCAGTTGAGATTTTCATCAGTTTGTTGAGGTTGAGCCATAGAGTTCGGCCATGCTGTTTTATCTGAAAGTTCTCGGCCGGGGGGTGTATTGCCGCAGTTGGGATTTTCACCAGTTTGTTGAGGTTGAGCCATAGAGTCCGGCCATGCTGTTTTATCTGAAAGTTCTCGGCCGGGGGTTGTATTGCCGCAGTTGGGATTTTCACCAGTTTGTTGAGGTTGAGCCATAGAGTCCGGCCATGCCGGTTTATCCGCAATTAGCAGGCCATCAGAACAGAGTTCCTCTATGAGCGGCAGAATTTCATCCATCTCTTTGTCAACCACTGCCATAAGCGTGCCCAGGGAAAATGATTTGCCTATACAGGCACTGCTTTGCAGCAGCTCAGCGGTTTCGGCAGGGAGGGTCTGTATTCTCTGTGTCAGAATGTCAGCTATATTTTCTGAGAGTTTTGTTCGGTTGATTGCATTGATATTCCAGTTCCACCTGCCGGTTTCTCTCTCGAAAAACAGATGCTTTTTCTGATTCAGGGAGTGAATAAACTGTTTCAGGAAGAATGGATTGCCGCCTGTTTTGGTAAGACAGATTCGGGCAATCTGTTCCACCTTTTCTTCCCGGGAGAACAGCAGCCCCGACAGGAGTTTAACGATATGTTTTTTTTCCAGGGGGCGCAGTTCAATTGTCGTGAGGTTCAGGACAGACTTTCTAACGGTTTCCAGAGTGTCATGAAAAGGATGGTCCTCTTTTACCTCGTTGTTTCTGTAACATAAGATGAAGAAGATGTTTTTTAATGTGCCGGAGGTGAGCAGTTTACCCATGAGCTTAAGGGTTGATCTGTCGGCCCGGTGAATATTGTCCTGTACTATGACAAGGGGTTTTTCCGATGAGGCAAAAAGAGAGAGAAAGTCCTGACACAGTCGTAAAAGTCGCTGTTCTGTTTCAAAGGGACTGAGTGGGCGCGGGGCAGGATGTTTACCGATAATAAATTCAAGTTCAGGAACAACATCAGTCAGAACCTGACAGTTTTCCTGAAGTGTTTCCTCGATTCTCTGTTTCCAGGTGCGGATTGAATCTCTGTTCCCGGTGAGTATCCTGCTTATAAGAATCTGTATTATTATCAACAGAGCAGCGTAGGGTCTGTCCTGATCCTTCATATTGTACTTTCCGGTAACAACAAGAAAAGAGCGCTGGGGCAGTGTCCTGGTGAAATTGTGAACCAGTTCCGTTTTACCGATGCCCGGCAGTCCATTTATGAGAATTACACCTGGGGCGGCATTTTTCCTTTCGAGTGCCTGCTCCAGTTGTCTGAAGTTCTCTGACCGGTTGAAGAGTTTTTCCGGAAAAACAAGTTTGTCGTGGAAGTCGTTTTTTCCGGGAAGAAAAAAGCTTACAGTTTTTGTGTTTTGCAGCTCTGTCTGACACCTGTTCAGATCCGCAAGAAGGCCCGAGCATGTCTGGTACCTGTTCCTTCGTGTTTTTTTCAGAAGTTTCAGAATTATTTCCGAAATGGCCTCAGGGAGAGAGGGGTCTCTGTGGGCAGGGGGCGGAGGTTGGGTTGCAAGGTGAAGATGAAGAAGTTCAATGGGGTCGCCGGTTGTGAAAGGGAGTTCTCCCGTGAAAAGCTGATACAGCGTGATTCCAAGAGAATAGAGGTCTGTTCGGCTGTCAAGAACCTTGTCGTAATGACCAGTCTGTTCGGGCGCTATGTAAGCAAGTGATTTTTCACGTGTTTTCCATTCTGTATTCGGTATCCCGTTTCCTGGGTCCAGGGCAGCCATACCGAAGTCAATTATTTTTATGGAATGGGTTTTACTGTTGTAAACAATATTGGACGGGTTGAGGTCCAGGAAGAGAATATTGTGCCTGTGGATGACCTCGAGTGCTCTGGTTATCCTGATTGCCACTCCCAGTGTCCATTCCAGGTTTTTTCTTACTGTAGTGATTATATCTGCCAGGGTGACCTGGCCACAGTCTTCCATAACCATCACCAGGCTGTTTTTGTACTTTTCAAGGGAGTAGGCTTTGACTATCAGTTCTGACTGGATGGAAGATATAATTGAATACTCTCTGGCGAAACTGCGGAGAAGAGCGTTATCAGGGTGATCATCCTTTAAAAATTTCAGGATAACTGGAAGGTTGTCCTGATTTTTCTCTGCCCTGTAAATTGCATGGATGTCGCTGTTGTAGACAGTATCGGTGATTTGATATCCGGCAAGTCTGTGCACCGTCCGCTCCTTTTTCTGAAGTGCAGGATTCAGGATTCACCTTTTCCCGTGGTTTTGCGGTATTGTTTCCCTTATCCCTGCTTTACAAAATTCCTGGCAGTTTACCAGATCCCCAAAAACTATAACAGGTTATCCTGCAGAATTTTGTGAGGGTTTTGAAGGTTCCGGTGGTAATTGCTCACAGGCACCCCAGTTTTTCACGTTCTCTTTTGTCAGGCATGGAAGAAGGCTGGAGCGAAGAAGAGCCTGCAAAAATTTGTGGCAGAAGAGCAATTACAGGTTACAGGTCATAAAATCATATGGTTGATACCCCTGTGAGGAGTTACGAAGTAATGACCCGCGGGAGTATCAATGTTCATGACGGTGGGGGTGTGCTCCGGCCTTGTGAATATGACTGTGAACATGAATGTGATCATCTTCACATCTGTGGATATGTCCATGTTCTATCTGGTAGAGGACGGAATTTGTCTTGTCGAGAAAATCCCAGTCGTGGGAAATAATGATCTGTTTCTGGTTCAGTCCCTGCAGGATCGAAATTAAACGCTCTCTGGTCTCGGGATCCAGATTGTTGGTCGGTTCATCCAGAAGCAAAACCTCCGGGTTCATGGCAAGGATGGTGGCAAGGGCAACCAGTTTTTTTTCTCCCCCGGAAAGCCTGTGTGTGATTCTTTCCTCAAAACCGAAAAGCCCAAGTTTGTTCAGAGTTTTAAGAGCAAGATCTCTGGCTTCGGCTGGCTGATAGCCAAGGTTGAGAGGGCCGAAGGCGACATCTTCTATAACAGTCGGCGAGAAGAGCTGATCGTCGGAACTCTGAAAAAGAAAGCCGACATCTTTTCTGAGAGCCCTGAGCATGGTTTTGTCTGTGACGGGTGTTCCTTTGAACAGGAGCTCACCTTTGTCCGGTTTCAAAAGTCCAACAATAATTTGAAAAAAGGTCGTTTTACCGCAACCGTTCGAGCCGACAATACCATAGTTATTCTCTGTTATTGAGAAATTCAGGTCTTTGAGGATTGGCTCTTGAGCCTGGGGGTAACTGTACGTGATATTTCTCAGTTCTATTATAGGTGTGGTTGTCATGAACAGAGAGCTACACAATTTTGGAGTCTCTGGCAAGAAGAAAGACCTCTGAAACGCAGGTCATATAAAATTTGCCAGAATCAGAAGAAGAGTGAGTGCTGTACTGATAACCAGAAAAAAGGTGTCACTTCGGGTGTATACATCCCTTGAGAGGGGGATAAGATGTCCGTCAAATCCGCGCAGAACCATAGCCTGATGAACCCGGGTCGCACGATTCCAGCTTTTTACCAGAGTCATACCGAAAAGGTAACCGAATGTGCGGTAGGTATGGATGGTGGTTGCAGGGACAAAGCAACGCATTTTTGCCGCACGGACGAGGCGCTGGTACTCCTGATGGATGACGAAAACATAACGGTAGGAAAAGAGGAGAATAAAACAGAGTCTTTCCGGGAGGTGCAGGGCTTCCAGGGCGTGACCGATGTTTGCAATACGCGAGGTACCGAGCAGGGCAATGAGGATCAGGACTATTCCGTTTGTTTTCAAGGAAATAAGGGCGGCCAGCTGCACACCTTCGGAGGAAATGTGCAGCGGACCGGTCCCGGTGAGCAATATGCCGTCGTAGGTAAAAGGGAGAGTCAGCCATAAAAACAGGGTGAAACTGTTTACCGCCAGCAGTCTTTTGAGGACAAGCCTGACCGGCAATCCGGTCAGAAGGTAAAGAACAATCCCGAGAAAGAGAGTCATAGCTGCCACGGTGAAACTGTTTGATATGGCAGAAGCAGTGACAAGAGTTGTGGCAGCTATGATTTTGGCTTTTGGATCTCTCCGGTGCAGTGATGAGGTGCCTTCGGCAAAACGTTCGTTCATCGGCATCAGTTCCGTTTCTGAAAATCATCCAGGTGGATCCAGAGAACGGCACCTGTCTCTACACCCTTGTCGTTTCCATCGGGATCTTTAATGGTGTAATCGGCTTCAGTCAGCGCAGCAAAACCCCACCAGCCTGCACGGGGGCAGGTGAAGGTGAAAACTCCGTTGTCATCGGCTTTGACCACCTGCGTTATATGATAGTCGTCGGGAGCCTGCAGGATATTGCCCTTGTTATAAAACTCAACCTCAACTTCAGCTCCTGGGGCAGGCTTACCTTGCACCAGGACCTTACCCGTAAAGCTGTTTCCCGCATAGTTGCCGAAAGGACGCGTGAGGGGGACGATTTCTGTGGGCAGACCGACAGGCTCATCCCAGCCTGTATCATCGCCGAATGCTGCGACCACTGTTTTGGTGTAATGGATAATACTGATGTCTTCAGCCGGCTCCCAGTACGGGTGCGGTTCCATGACAAAGACATAGACTCCGGGACGTTTAAAGGAGATATCTGTATTCCACGCCTTGTGATCCATGAAAGTTGTGGCTTTCAGCCTGTCAGTTAAATCTGTTGTCTGCCCGTTGACTGTCATTGTGAATTTTTTTGGTTTTTTCAGATCCATGCCCCTGTTTTCAAAAGGATGGGCGAAAGCAAGTTCAAATTCTGCGTTTTTCTTATCCTGGGTAATGATATTGTTTTCCGGAATAATCATGCCGAAATGAGCAAGGCAGTCCTGGGCGGAAAAAACAAACAAAAGTGTTGCTGCGAAAGCGAGTTGTCTGACACGTTTCATGATGATTTTTTTTCTCCTTTTCTTTTTGCTTGAAAATATGTGGCTATTCCGGCCAGACCGAGGATATAACCGATTCCCCCCAGAATATCCTGGAGTGAAGTCGGCTTTTCCTGCTGGATGGCCAGGGATCTTTTTATTGGCCCGAGTTGCCTGTCCAGTTCTGAGGAGATAATTTCCCTCAGTAACGCTTCATTTGGCAGTTCTTTTCCCCGGGCTGATTTTTGTTCAGGGACAATTTCTGTTATTGTGTTTGTTTTTTGTGGAGTAGATTTGACTCCGGGCAGATAATCTTCAGCCTTGAGCAGCCAACTGTTTTTATGACCATCACCGCTGTTGATGGTAATTTTAAGGTTCAGCCGGTTGTCTCTTGCTTTTTTCGGAACGGGAAAAGAAAATGTTCCCCCTTCATCAGTTTTTCCTTTAAGGATCTCTACTTTCCCGTTTTGACTGGTTACTGTAACAGTTGAATTTCTGGCCGGTTTTCCACCGCTGAATTTTGCCTCTGTTTTTATCATACCGCCTTCTTCCCAGGCAAAAATTCTTACCTTATGTGCTTGAACCGGAAGGGATGTAAGCAGAATGAGAAGAAATGGAAGTATATAATACAGGTTTTTTTTAAGAGGGAATCCGTGACTGAAGAGTGTATCGCCGCAGTTGGGATTTTTATTACCTTGTTGAGTCCGGGCCATGGAGTCCGGCCATGCCGGTTTATCTGAACACCTGATAATTGCGGGCCTTTTTGTCGAGGTTTGTTTTTTCATTGTTTCCTGTTGCTGAGCCGGACGGTTCAGCCGTGTCGATTTGTTGATCATGATGTCACCTTTGCAGGGATCTATTTTTCCTGTTCGCTGATTTGCAGAAATTCGGGTTGCACTTTTGCCAGAAAAGATATGGTAAACATTGTAATAATTCCCTCGATAAACATGACCGGGATGTGGGCTGCTATGACAAGTTGAGCGGCATGCAGGAAACCGCTGTCTGTAATTGTAAGAGCGACAGCCTGAAGGAGGGATGAGAATAGAATGGAAAGAAAACCACACAAAAAAGCTGCTATTTTTCTTTTACTGCCATTTGTTTTAAACCAGGAGCGGAAGAGGTAATAACAGAGAAGTGCCGGAAGAGCCATGACTGTGGTATTGACGCCAAGAACAGTCAGGCCGCCAAACTGGAAAAAAACAGTCTGGAGAAAAAGGGCCACGAGAATAGCGGGAAAACAACTCCAGCCGAGAAGGAGTCCCATCAGTCCACCCATGATAAGATGAACACTCCCTGGACCCAGGGGAACGTGAATCAGCGAAGCGACAAAAAACGTGGCCGTAAGCAGACTGACACTCATGATTTTATCATAATTGAGTTTTTTCAGACCAACGGCCGTGCCCGCAAAAGCAACAGCTCCTCCAGTGATAAGAACGGGTGTGGAAAGGACACCCTCTGAAATATGCATGGAATACTGCTCCAGATAATAGACTGTTTCGGTTGACACTGCCTCTGGCTAGTGTTACGATTTTCAATGTTGTGTTACCGTAACAGCGCGCAAGGCCCTTGTCAAGGATAATAATATTTTTTTTAACTTTGTGTTACCGGAGTGTCATGAACATTCAAATTACTGTAGAAGCGGTGGGTGTTATTCATTCTTGCCTGAAGGAAAAATTTGGGATTCCCCGCCAACCGGGGATGGCTCCATCAGCAACAGCCTCACTTGAATTGCTGCCGCCTTTCGACCGGGAGGAAATGGTGCGGGAGCTGGAGAATTTTTCCCACGTCTGGGTTCATTTTTATTTTCACCGTGCTGTTGAGGAGGGTTGGAAGACTACTGTACGTCCTCCACGGCTCGGCGGGAAAAAACGAGTGGGTGTTTTTGCCAGTCGATCTCCCCACAGGCCAAATTATCTAGGTATGTCGGCTGTGAGACTTACTGGACTCCGCAGGGAAAAGGGGAAAATATTTCTTGATCTGGCTGATGTGGATCTGCTGGATGGAACTCCCGTTGTGGATATTAAGCCGTATATTCCTTATTCCGATTGCGTCACTGGAGCAGGTGATGGTTATACGGGGAATAAGACTGCAGGGATGGAGGTACGTTTTACGAATGAGGCCGAGGAGTTTTGTGCCCGATACGAACAGGAAACAGGGAGGACGTTACGGCAACTCATTGTGGAGCTTGTGGGACTGGACCCGAGGCCACCGTTTCAGAAAAAAAGCAGAAAGGAATTCGGCATGCTGCTCTGGGACGTCAATGTACGGTGGTGTGTATGCGGGGGTTATTTTGAAATAGAAAAGCTTACTCGATATGAATGAATTCCACTTCGGTTGTACTGTCTCCCCGTTTTCCGACTTTTGCAGTGGGCCTGAATGGGCCGCGACCGGGAGTAGTGATGATTTTCAGTTTATTTTTTTTCTCCCAGTGTTCCATTTCATTACTGTGAACTGTTTCCAGAAAACGTGGAAGTGCCGGCATTCTGGGGATTTTCCATTTTTCAGGATGATGAAAGTTGTCGTAAAAAATAAATGCGAAAAAACAGCAGGCAACAGGAATGCCCAGATTTGTAAGTTTCTGATGGTTTTCCAGGAATCTGTCTGCGGTAAACAGCAGGAAAAAGAGCCAGAAAAATTGAGGAATAAAAAGGTAGCAGGGGAGCAGTGTCTGGTAAAGCAGGTATTTTTTGCTTAAAAACAGGAGTGCCAGAGAACCGTTAATCAGGGTGAACAACAGCAGTGCAATTTTCAGGTAAAAAGAGTCCTTACGGAAAAAAAACAGTATTCCTGAGAAAAACAGAATAAAAAAGATTTCAATTTTCGGGGTGACAACATGCCTTGCCTCCATGAGAAAAATGTTGAGGATGAGGGTATTGAACCATATCTTCCTGATGGCTCCATGGAGGATATTGCCCAGCATGATGGTTTTATCGGTTACACAGAGAAGGTAGAGTATGGCCATGAGCATCAGGCCAAGCAAAAGCCGGGTTTTTCCTTTGAAGAAAAGAATAAACAGCAGGGAAAACGGGACAATCAAAACCGAGAAAGGACCGGACCATACGAGGAGCGAAAGAAAGATAAAGAGCAGGCCGGTTCTGAGGTTGTTTTTTCCCGCTTCCCAGAACAGAAGGCTGAAAAGAAGAATAACCGATACATAAATAAGGTATGTCAGTGTCGTGTAGTAAAACAGGTGGTTTACTCCGGATAAGCCAAGAAGAAAAGGGCTGCAGAAGAGAATATATCTGTTTTTCAAAAGGCCTGAACAGGGAAGGGCCATGACGGCGGCTATGGTCATGGTGGCACTGGTCATGAGGTAGACTGTCGGTTGCAGGCGAACATCAAGTTTTGCTGTCAGCAGAGCTATTGTGTTTGTCAGGATAGTTATATATCCATTTGGATTGTGTAACAGGCTTTTAACCCC
This sequence comes from Desulfomarina sp., assembly GCF_054039375.1. Classification (NCBI taxonomy): domain Bacteria; kingdom Pseudomonadati; phylum Thermodesulfobacteriota; class Desulfobulbia; order Desulfobulbales; family Desulfobulbaceae; genus Desulfomarina; species Desulfomarina sp. The sequence continues at coordinate 22,423 of NZ_JBPLBA010000275.1, forward strand.
TCTTATATCCCCATAAAAAAAATTAAAATAATGACTGGTGTCTTCCACATATAGACCGGGATGGGTAAAGTGAAACCATGACCTCAGCAGTAATACGAGAAGAAAGGTGAAAAAAGAAAAGAGCAGCAGGGGCCGGTTTGTGCTGAAAAAGTTTTTCCAGCCGAGGGCATATGGTTTTCGGGAAGACCAGTATGTTTTGAAAAAGGTGGTCATTTTTCCATTTTTTGAAGTGAAGAAGAGGATGCCTTAAACGTGTTCAGGGTTCGCGACGCGATATCTGCAGTCGTTTTTTCAGCATTACCCTGAAAATTGACAAGAACGTTTTGTAGTTGCGATATTTCCCGTGCATTGCCTGATATTTGTTGGAATAGTTTACCGGTATTTCGACAATTCTATTTCTGTTTCGTAATATTTCAATTACCATTTCAGTTAAAAATGCGGGACCTCGTTCTGTCAGCTGGTCCTTTACTTCCTCAAAGCTTGAGCGCCACACTGCCCTGAATGTACATCCGACATCGGTAAGTCGCGGTTCGTAATTCCACCAGAACAGCTCAAGCACCTTGGCCAGGAATATATTGGCCAGTCTTACGGTTCCCTTCATGTCTGAACCCCGGGTGATAAGTTGCCGTGTTGTTCTGGTTCCGGCAACCATATCCGCTTCTTTCAGGTAACACAGGAGCTTGTCTATATCGTGGGCCGGGAAAGTATAGGCCGCTTCAGCTAAAATGAGAATATCCCCTGGAACCCTGTCCATGGCATATTTCAATTTTTCGCCGTACAGTGTCAGGTTTGGAGGGCAGGTAAGAGAGGCGATATCCATCCCTTTAACGGTATCGGCAATTTTGTTTTCGTGAGGAAGGATAACATGTATGGAAGTTATGGCATTGATTTTCCCGTATTGCTGTACGGCCAGGGGAAGGTTTTCCTCCGTTCCCTCGGAGTAGAGAATCAGAGAGATTGTTTTTTTTGAAAATGATTTGTTTCTTTCGTAGAACCTCGCAAGATTGAGGGAATCTCTGTCGTTGATATTGACGTAGGTGCCGTCCAGCTGGAAACAGGAAATACCCGGTTTTTGCGGGCAGAGTTTATCGAGAAAGGTTACAAACTCAACATAGTTGCCGGGAGCTTTTCTGAACTCCTTTTCCAGGAGTGTAAAAACCGGCGGATTGAGAAGAAAGGTACCACAGCCCAGCAGGTTGTTTTCAATTTTATCGGGTTTTTCAATAAGCCTGATAATTTTTGAACCGTTGAGTTGTACAGCATAATTCCGGTGGATTATTTTCGGATCATCCACCGCCATGACCGTACAGGTGGCAAGGTGGTCAGAAAGGGGTGTTTCCAGTATCTTTTCATGATTTGAGCCGATATAACATTCATCTGAAAGTATTACACAGCTTGTGGTGCTGACTTTTCGGCCGGCAAGAAGAATTGACCAGGCAAGTCCCCGGTCAAGTTCTCTGTTTTCGATATAGTGGAGCCTGACTCCGAGTTGTCTGCCATCCTCGAAGTAATCTTTTATGATATCACCAAGGTAACCGACTACAATATAAATATCTTCTATCCGGAGAGAATCCCGCATCAAGCTGATAATCCGCTCAAGATTGGGTTTCCCGGCAATCTGGAGCATGCCTTTGGGGACAAGAGTTGTATATGGTCTCGCCCTGACACCTTTTCCGGCTGCGGGTATTATACCGACCATTTTTGTCATTTAACGAACCCGCAGGTAGTAGGAAAAAGTGAGATAGAGGTATTTCAGTGTTTCAGAAACATGCTTCATCTTGGCCTGACCGGTATGTCGGGGACTGAAAACAACGGGGATTTCAGCGATTTGAATATTGTTGCGGGCCAGTTTAACGCCGAGCTCCAAAACATGCTCAAACCCTTTTCTCTCGAGTTTTATTCCCTTAAGAGCACTTCTGTTTATTGCCTTGCATCCTGTGTACAGATCCGTAACATTCTGTTTGAAAAGAAGATTGAAAAGCGATGAAATGATCTGATTGCCGATCCTTTTCAGAAAAGGCATAAAGGTATTCCTGTTGTCAAGGAATCGACTTGTGTAAACGACATCCACCTTATCGAGTTCCTCTACCAGCTTCGGGATGGCTTCCGGCGGATATTCACAGTCCGCATCAATTATCACTATTTTAGAATTTGTTGACGCTTCAATGCCGTCTATAAGAGAGGCACCGTATCCCTCGTTGGTTTGATGTCTGATGAGGGTGACCTCGGGAAAGGAGTTGATGATCTCGACTGATTTATCCGTTGACGCGTTATCAATAAAAATAAGGTTCACCGGAAAATTCAGTTTGCGTATTCTGTTATGGAACTCCTGTAATATTTCCTCTTCGTTCAGAACAGGTACAATAATATCTACAGGTTCATCAGTCTGCGAAAGTGTTGTCATGGCCGGTTCCTTGTGTAGTCTTTCGAACTTTAGCCTAAATATCGAGTTGTTACAATAAAAATCAAAGAGAAATAAGACTGATTCTCACCAGAATCCTGTAACTTGTGACCCTGGGGATGTGCCTGTTTTGTCGGGTGTATTTCAAAAGTCGCATTTTATTGGTTTTTAAAAAAAATGAACCGGCATTTTTCCGGCTGTTGAACAGGTTAATCGGCCCACAAAAAGGGGGGGCGGGGAGATCAGGAGCGGGGAGAAGGGGGGGGAGCTGAAAATCCATCAAGATCTACAGAAACACGGCCGCCGATATCATATCGTGATGAATTGATATCGTAATCAAGACTTCCCCCGTCAATACTGACATTTTCTCCGATCAGTTTTGTTTTTCCGGGGCAGTTAACTGTGCGTTTATCGCTGTCGTAGTGGAGAAGGTCGGTATAGAGAAACTGTTTATCACGGGTTTTATTAACCACCACGTCTCCTGAAAGGGTCAGGGCCTTTGTTTTGACGTTGTATTTTCCTGTTCTGGAGACAATATGAGTAACATTACCATCTTCATCAAAAATATCGGCATCAACGGTTTCGAGGATGAGAATATCGGTATCATTTCCGGTTCGGGCAGATTTTGCCCGGATCAGGGCTGTTTTTTTACCATTCTGATTCTGGAGAATCTTTACCGATTCCATCCTGAAATTATGCTGGTTTGTCTTTCTGGTCACAGTTTGAGTGGGAACTCCACCACGGGGAGTCAGAAATTTACCCACGGGTATACTCCAGAGGGGATAGGTCAGGATAAGGAGAAGAGGGATAAGCCAGACCTGATTGCGATGCAGTTTCATCCGGCTTTGTATTTTTGCAGAAGTTCTGAGAGAGAGTTTCGGGATTCCAGGAGCAGATTGCAGCAGTCCCTGACGGCTCCATGACCACCCTTTCTCTCTGTGATGAAATGTGCAACTTCAAGCACTTCCGGTTCGGCATCGGCGGGTGCCAGCGCAAGTCCAACCTGTTGCAGGAGGATCAGATCCAGCCAGTCGTCACCCATGTAGGCAATTTCAAAGGGTTTTAGTCCCGATTGTTTCCTGACTTCTCTGAAGGCATCTTTTTTGTTCACCGCACCCTGGTGGATATAATCCATTTTCAATTCGACAGCTCGTTTATGTACAACCTCTGATGTCCTGGCAGTGATAATTCCGGTACCGATACCAGCTTCTCTCAGGAGTCGGAGGCCGAATCCATCTTTAGTATGAAAACTTTTGCTCTCTCCACTCCTTTCTGAATAGAGCAGGGTACCATCGGTGAGAACACCATCCACATCGAGGAGGAGCAGTTTAATATCCTTTGCTCTGGCGAGTGCACGCGTGCGATATGGATCGGTCTGTTGCGTATCCCGCTTTCTGGCCATGGTGCGAAACCCTTCCATGACTTCGCAGTCAGAGGGGTATCCGGTTGGTGAAGAGCATGAGTCTGGCATGATCAGGTAAGGGCGTTTCGAATTTTGATGATTCTTTTCAGAACCTCTTCTACGTCGTCAAGGGCAATGGAATTGGCGCCATCGCACAGGGCATTTCGGGGGTCCGGGTGAATCTCCATAAACAGGCCGTCGATTCCGGCCGCCGTGGCCGCCCTGGCCAGTGGTTCAATAAATTCACGCTGGCCCCCGGAAGAGCCTCCGGCACCACCCGGCAGTTGAACGGAATGGGTTGCATCAAAAATAACCGGGCAGCCGAGGGAACGCATGATCGGCAGGGAACGCATATCGACCACAAGGTTGTTGTAACCGAAGCTGGCCCCCCTTTCAACCAGCATGATTTTTCTGCCGCCAACCCCCCGCAGTTTGTCCACCACGTTTTTCATATCCCATGGAGAAACAAACTGGCCCTTTTTGACATTGACAACCTTACCGGTGCGGGCTGCTTCAGTGAGAAGATCTGTCTGTCTACAGAGAAAAGCCGGTATCTGGATGATATCAAGTACTTCTGCGGCGGCATTAACCTGGCCGGCGTCATGGACATCGGATATGACTGGAAGTTGCATCGATTCCCGTATCGAGGCAAGGATCTTCAACCCTTTGTCGAGACCGGGCCCTCGGTAGGACGAGAGAGATGTTCTGTTTGCCTTGTCAAAGGAGGCCTTGAATACATATGAAATACCAAGGCAATCACAGATTTCCTGCATCTTTCCGGCTACGGTACGGGCAATTTCCTCCGATTCAAGAGCGCATGGACCACCTATCAGAAGAAGAGGCTGATCGGTACCGACTTCAATGGACTTTCCTGTTGGGGCCGGTATTTCAATTTTGATTTCCTGCATTTTTTATCCTTCCTGCTTTTTTTTAAGGGCGGCGCTGATAAAGTCCCTGAAAAGCGGATGGGGTTTCATGGGTTTGGATTTGAACTCAGGGTGAAACTGGCAACCGAGAAACCAGGGATGATCTTCTATCTCAACGATCTCCACAAGGTTGTTGTCCGGTGATGTTCCTGAAACGACAAGACCGTTTTTCTCAAGTTCGTCACGGTAATCGTTGTTGAATTCATAACGATGGCGATGTCTTTCCGAAATTTCTTCAGTTCCATAGGCCCTGAAACTGTTTGTTTTCTTTTTCAAAACACATGGGTAGGCTCCCAGCCTGAGCGTTCCCCCCATATCTGATTCTTCATCGCGCACCTGCAGTTCATTGGTTCGATAGTCGAACCATTCCTTGATCAGAAAAATGACAGGATCAGGGGTCGTTGCATCCATTTCAACGGAGTTGGCCTTGGCCAGTTTCAGAACGTTTCGGGCAAATTCCACAACCGCAAGCTGCATTCCGAGACATATGCCGAAGAAGGGTATTTTATTTTCTCTGGCAAAATTGATTGCCTTGATTTTCCCTTCAACACCCCGTTTTCCGAAACCGCCCGGGACCAGGATGCCGCTGCAACCTTCCAGCAGGCTGGCTGCGTTTTTTGATTCCAGGTCCTCTGCACTGATATATTTCAGGTTGACCCTGGTATGGTTGGCCAGGCCGCCATGCACCAGGGCCTCATGCAGACTTTTGTAGGATTCGGTCAGGTCCACATATTTTCCGGTAATGGCAATAGTAACCTCGTTCTGAGGGTTTTTGATGTTATGGACAAGTTCCTTCCACGGTTCGATATTGGGCTGTCCTGTCCATATATTGAGCAATTCCAGTATCTTACCGTCGAGCCCTTCCCTGTGAAGATAGAGAGGCAGTTCATAAATAGTATCCACATCTATGGCGGTGATAACGGCATCCGGGGCAACATTACAAAAAAGCGCTATTTTCGCCTTGAGGCTGTCTTCCAGGGGAACTTCGGTTCTGCAGACAAGAATGTCGGGTTGAATACCGTCCGCACGCAGTTCCCTGACAGAATGCTGGGTGGGCTTGGTTTTCACTTCACCTGCCGTCTTGATGTAGGGAACCAGGGTCAGGTGGATATAGAGAGAGTATTCTTTTCCCAGATCACCACGCAGCTGGCGGATGGCCTCGATAAACGGCAGGCCCTCAATGTCTCCGACGGTGCCGCCGATTTCAATAATTGCCACATCAACGCTGCCGTCGAGCTGCAGAACTGCGGCCTTGATTTCGTCGGTGATATGTGGGATGACCTGGACTGTTCCGCCAAGGTACTCTCCCCGGCGCTCCTTCATGATAACGGAATAGTAGATCCGCCCGGAAGTGTAATTGTTTTTCTGATTCATTACGGCATTGGTGTAGCGTTCGTAATGCCCCATGTCCAGGTCTGTTTCAGCCCCGTCGTCGGTCACGTAAACCTCTCCATGTTGAAAGGGGTTCATGGTGCCCGGATCAACATTGATATAGGGGTCGAGTTTTTGAAAGGTGACAGTGAGCCCGCGGCTTTCGAGTAAAGCTCCAATTGCTGCAGAGGCAAGTCCTTTTCCCAGGGAGGAGAGGACGCCACCGGTCACGAAAATAAACTTTGTCCGTTTGGTGTTTTTTGAATTTTCCATGGCTGGCAATATAGCAACCGACTCCTGTTTTTGAAACAGAAAATTGTGCTTTATTCATAAAAAATCGGAAGCAGCTACGTTCCACCATCTAACTCTTGTGTGGAGCTGTTTTGCGGTGGCTAAAATGGTCAGTTCGTAAACAAAACCATTTTGGGTTGATTGATGATGACACAATGAATATCCTCTTTACAGAGATTATTAATAATAATTATCGTTTATTTTGGGAGGAGATATGCAGTTTCTGACGATGGTTTTTCTGCTTGTTTTTTTATCCGTTACGGCATTTGCCGGGGAAGAAAAGCAGGTGCAGGATAAGAGAACGGCAGTTTTTGGTGGCGGATGTTTCTGGTGCATGGAACCACCTTTTGAGCAGCTTGATGGAGTTGTTGATGTTACGGCCGGATACAGCGGTGGAGAAGAAGTGAATCCCACGTATGAGCAGGTTTCATCCGGAATGACCGGGCATATCGAGTCGGTCCGTGTTGTTTATGATCCTGAAATAATAAGCTATAAAGAGTTGCTGGACACGTTCTGGAGGCAGATTGATCCAACTGACGATGGTGGCCAGTTTGCCGATCGCGGTGCGCAATATCGTACGGCAATTTTCTACTCCAGTGAAGAGGAACGAAAAATTGCACTTGAGTCAAAGAAAGAGATAGATGAAGCGAAGATTTTCAACGGGCCGATTGTCACGGCAGTTCTTCCTGTGAAACAATTCTATCCCGCGGAAGAATATCACCAGGATTACTATCGGAAGAACATTCTTCACTATTCTCTCTATAAAGCAGGATCGGGCAGGTCTGGTTTTTTAAAAAAAACATGGGGTCCGCAGGAAAGCGATAAAAAATACTCAAAACCGGACAAGGCGAAATTACGTTCAACTTTGACTGATCTGCAGTATGATGTTACCCAGAATGATGCCACGGAACCTCCTTTTAATAATACTTACTGGGATAATAAAAAGGCGGGAATTTACGTCGATATCGTTTCAGGGGAACCTCTTTTCAGTTCTCTGGATAAATTCAAATCAGGAACAGGTTGGCCCAGTTTTTCCAAACCCCTGGTTGAGAAGAACGTTGTGGAGGTGAAGGACAGGAAGTTTTTCATGGTGAGGACTGAAGTGCGGAGCGCTCATGGGAATTCACACCTGGGTCATCTGTTTGAGGATGGTCCTGAACCGACAGGTCTTCGGTACTGTATCAACTCGGCCTCTCTCAGGTTTGTTCCTGTAGATAAACTTGAGAAAGAAGGATATGGAGAGTTTCTATCCCTCTTTCGTTAAGGCAAAGCGGCCTCAGGTCATGGAGGAATATGGAACGGGAGTTAAGGGAAAAAACAGTTACGGCAAAAGAGGCTGTTTCAACCATCAGGAACGGCAGTCGTATTTTTATAGGCTCCGGCTGTGGGGAGCCCCGACACCTTATTCATACCATGGTTAATGATCGGCACCTGAAAGATATCATGGTCTTTCAGATGCTTGCCTTCACCCTGGCCGATTATTTTACGGACGAAGATTTTCTTCACCGGTTTTCCGTTAAGCTTTTTTTTGTCACCAGGGAGATGCAGCAGGCCGCCTTTGAAGGCAAGGTCGATTATATTCCCACCTATCTCTCCCAGGTACCCCGGTTTTTCAAAAACCGTGAAATTGTGATTGATACGGTTCTTATCCAGATCAGTCCGCCGGATGAATTCGGTATTGCCAGCCTGGGTGTGTCCGTTGATGTGACACTCGAAGCGGTCAAATCGGCAAAAACAGTTATTGCGCAGGTCAATCCCCGTATGCCGAGAACCCATGGTGATGGTTTTCTTCATATCAGTGATATCGATTTCCTTGTGCCTTTTGAAGAGGAACTGCGTACTATTTCCCAGGAAGTGACTGATGAGAGAACAGCCTCAAGGATAGCCCAGTACGTCAGGGAACTGGTTGATGACGGCTCGACTCTGCAGGTGGGTTATGGCCATATGCCGTATACTCTGCTTCGTTATATGGACGACAAGAATGATCTCGGCATTCATACGTTGATGATCTCTGATCTCTTTATTCCTCTTATCAAAAAAGGTGTTATCACCAATAAAAACAAAAACTTCATGACAGACAGGGCTGTTGCCACCTTCTGCATGGGGACCCGTTGTGCCTACGATTATATCGATAACAATATTCAGTTTTATTTTGGTACCGCCAACTGGGTGAACAACCCGTCCGTTATCGGCAGAAATGATAATTTTATTTCCATCAGTTCGGCCCTGGAGGTTGATCTCACTGGACAGGTCTGTTCTGATTCCGTTGGCAGGCTTTTTTTCAGTGGAACAGGGGACCAGACCAATTTTATCCGGGGAGCAACCCTGTCAAAGGGAGGTCTTTCCATAATCGCTCTGCCGTCTACGGCAAAACAGGGGAGCGTTTCCCGGATTGTTGCCAATCTCAGCAGAGGTGCCGGTGTTGCCACCCTGCGCGCTGATGTGAATTTTGTGGTTACCGAATACGGTATTGCCCAGTTGAAGGGAAAAAGTATTCAACAGCGGGTGATTGAACTGTGTCAGATAGCCCACCCGGATTTCCGTGAGGAACTGATTGAGGCCGCCAAGGACAACCACTATATTTTTGCCGATCAGTTACCACCTCTGGCTGAGGATCTTATTTTTATCGAGGAATATAAAAGCAGACTGCGTTTGAGAAACGGCAAAACCATGTCTGTGCGTCCTCTTCTCCCCTCCGATGAAATTGCCTACCGGAATTTTTTTTACTCCCTGGACGAGACCACCGTTTTTCTGAGGTTTTTTCATTCTGTCAGTATTTTTTCCCGCAGGATGGCTCAGGAGCACTGGGCCAATATAGATTATCGTCGGAATATTTCCCTGATCGGGGTTGTGCGTAACCTCGGGAACAAGGAGATTGTCACCATCGGAACCTATGCGCGTATGGATGAAGAGTGGGCCGAGGTGGCCTTTGTTGTCCGTGAAGATTTTCAGAAGATGGGTATTGCAAAATACATCTTCAGGCAGCTGGAAAAGGTTGCTTCTTCGAATGGTTTTAAAGGTTTTTATGCCTCCATGCTCCCGGAAAACGAAGCAATGCTGCAGCTTTGCAGAAGTTGTTTTTCCGATATCCGGATAGAGAGGAAGAAGGATGAAACTGCTGTCTGGATGCGTTTTTCACAGTAGCATGAATTTTCGTTCGGGGTAAGTGAACAGGGAAACAGCGAGGGAGTTATCTGCCGTTCAGGATATCCTCAATGCGCCTGGCTGAGATTTCAGTATTAAAAATAGTCTGCAGAAGAGGGGCAACTGTATGTTCCTCTTTTTCTGTGAAAAGAAATCCGGGAAGCGGTTTTGCCGTCAATGTTCCCATACGAGCTTCCATCATCATAACTTTATCCAGACAGGATGCAATGGCGTGATGTTCACTGATATCACAGAGGGCTGGCAGGATGTCCAGCATATTGCCCCAGTATTCCTTTTGTCCAAGGTGTTCAATGATCTGCATCACCGCGGTTGCGGCTGCCAGGTAATCGTCGGAGAGTAGCGCTGCGTGACCTTCTCCGCACCGGTGCCTGGATATCATCATGCGACAGGCAAAGGGCCGTACCTGGTAAATAATACAGAGATTGTCTTCAAGAAAAGGACATTTCTCCTCCGGGGAAGGTTCTGCAAAATCATACGTTTTTTTCTGAAGGCAGGCCCTCGCAAAATCGTTGGTTGTCATCTTCGGGCGTTTTGGGGGTCTTGCCGACTGCAGTCTTTCAGCAAATTGATGTTCAAGTTTTTTTTCGCGGATATATCGAAGAATCAGTTCTCCTTCCACCGCGGTCATTGTTACATTCCGGGTACAGCATGCGGAACATCCAGGGCAGCAGGCAATATCAAAGTCTCTGCTCCATACTGCAAAAATATCGTAGATTGTTTTCAGGATCTGTTCTTTCATATTATTTCAGCTACCGTCATGTTGAGTTGTATGAAACAAGGTACGCAAGAGTTGCATAACGTATGAATTTACCGGAAAAAACAAGGATGGAAAACTGTAAAAAACCGGTTTTGAAAATTCCCGCAATCAGACAGAGAGGATCGCCGATAACCGGCAGCCAGGAGAAGAGAAGTGACCAGGCACCGTATTTCCCGTAAATCAGTTTTGCCTTGTTGAGATCTGCTGTATGCAGGCGCAGGATTTTGTTGATTACCATATCGGAACCCCATATTCCAATCAAAAAAGTTGTGCATCCACCAAGGTAATTGCCAAGGGTTGCTGTCAATACCAGGGAAACGGGAGACCACCCCTGGAAAAGCATGAGAACAAGCAGCCATTCCGAGCCGAGGGGGAGAACTGTGGCCGCGAGAAAACTGAAGGCAAAAAGAACGGGAAGGCCTGGAGAAAGACCCATCTGATGAAAAAATTCCATAAGGGAGATGAATACTCAATACCCTTTTTTCTGTCAACGCACCTTTAAGTCAGTACCTGTCCATAGTTGGTCTTTTTACCCGATACCTGTGTTGCCCGAAAAATTCTATCCTCGGAGGTAAGCGTAGACTCCGATATCAATTATATGGTTGCGGTAAAATTTCCTGTGCGCCTTGATCTCGAACAAAAAACCTCATTTCTGGACAGACACAGGTTAACGACATTGGGTTGTACCTTTTGATCCGGCCATGCCGGTTTAGGTGGGAATTTTTCTTCATATCTGCTAAATGGAGTGGTGGTGTGAGAAAATGAAGGGGGGATTGTGTTTTATTACTTGATTTTGATAAGAAAAATTACTGTTATTATAATTGCTTTTGCCTGTGTTACATGCCTGTTAGCCGAAAATGTAAAGGCTGATCCCGGTTTTCAATCATGGATTTCCGATTTTTACCGGACGGCGTCCAGAAATGGGATAAAGAGGAAAACGTATGAACAGGCATTTTCCGGTGTAACCGAGATTGACCAGGTAGTTCTTGAAAAGGCTCGATATCAACCTGAATTTACAACATCAATATGGGATTATATTGATGGAAGGGTGAATCCTCTCACAATACGAAAAGGGAAGAGGATGGGGCGTTATTATGCAGGAACACTGGAAAGTGTTGAAAATCGTTTCGGCGTTGAATCCTCAATTCTTCTTGCCATCTGGTCGATGGAATCGAGCTATGGGGAGGTTCTGAAGAAAAAGAACCGTCTCCATTATATTCCCCGTGCCCTGGCCACTCTGGCTTATGGTGATAAAAAACGGCGACGTTTTGCTGAGAAACAATTAATCGCTGCCTTGCAGATTCTGCAGGACGGGGATATTTCCCGGGAGCAGTTTCTTGGATCCTGGGCCGGCGCCATGGGGCACACCCAGTTTATTCCCACGAGTTATCTCGCCTATGGTATTGATATGGATGGAAACGGGCGAAGGGATATCTGGAATTCTATTCCCGATGCTCTTGCTACCGCAGCCTCACTCTTACGGAAAAATGGATGGCGGACGGGAAAAACATGGGGGTATGAAACAGTAGTGCCTCCCGGGGGATATCAATTCAAGGATCAGACCAGGAGCCTGGCTCAATGGGAAAAGCTTGGATTTATCCGTCCCGGAAAGAAAAAATATCCCCGTCCCGGAGACAGGGCAGTACTCAAGTTTTTTGCAGGGGGGGATGGTCCTGCGTTTCTAATGTTGAAAAACTTTTTTGTTTTGAAAAGATATAATAATGCAGACGCTTATGCTCTTGCCGTCGGTCTTCTTGCGGATCGCCTTGCCGGGAGTGACGGGATGGTTCAGTCCTGGCCGAGAATGGAGGGAGCACTTGATATCGGGGAGAAAATCGAGTTGCAGGAGAGGCTGAAAAAACTGGGGTATTATGCGGGAGAAATTGATGGTGCTCTGGGAAGGGAATCAAAAAAGGCGATCAGAAGATTCCAGGTGGAAGCCGGCATAAAAGCCGATGGTGTTCCCCGGAAAGAATTACTGCGGAAATTAAGAGAGAAGTTCTGAAGAACACCCGGGAGCAGGCAATACCTAAATCCTGCAATTGGCAAGTTCGGAGTCTTCGCTTCCATGAGAAGGCTTTGTCAAGATAAGTTCGACGTGGCGAACCATTTTTCTCGCAAGTCCCTGAAACGTCACGCTTCCATTCGTATTCTCTGAAGTGCAGGATTTAGGTTGTAATCAGTGCAGTTTGGACTGGAACATTTTTTCCGTCAGCTGTTGCCAGTAACCCTGCCTGCGGTTGGTTATACCGGCAAGTGTCCCGTAATGGGCCGATATTTCCGGATCGTGCCGCCAGTAGGAGTAGGGGAGTCCACCGAGAATACGGTTGAAGAGAAAAGCGAGACTGATCAGAAGAATAACTGCAACAATAAATCCAGCGACCTGGGACGGGGAAGTAATATTACCCATGGCCACAATTAAAGCGGTGGCTGTGGCCGGAGGATGGTTGCATTCCATCCAGATCATGGCAAGGCTTGACAGGCCCATGGCAAGAGAAAGGATGATGATTGAGCCCGTTGTCACCGCACCCGCTCCATTGACAGCGGTGGGAGAAAAGAAAAGGTAACCGGCGGCAAGCGCTCCGAACCCTGATAACAGGCCGAGCAGGTGGGAGAGCAAGACAGTGCGTGGTGCTGCCGAGGCGGACATGGGCATACGGAAAAGAATAAATGCGGAGGGGCCCAGGGGGGGGAAGAGAAGGGGAAACTGGGTAAAATAGGCGGCGGCTGAAATAACACCCAGGGCAAGAGATCCCTCAATGAAAACGAAGAGCCGGACAATACGCTCCGGGTGACGAAGACGGGGCAGCAGGTAGTGAAGCTGCATCCTGGAGAAAAACCTGACAACGCGAAAAAGTGTGCTTTCCTGCGGGGTGCAGGTTGTCTTTCCTGTTTTTTCTATTTATTTCTCCATGCCCGCCAGTGCTTTTTTTACCGCTTCCAGGGTTGGCTGTTCCCCTATATGGCAGAGGCCAAGCAGGTCATGGATTTCAAGAAATCCGTGTTCAGCCTGCTGGAGAAGCTGAGCCAGTTCATCGCCGTTTAAATTGAAACGGCGTGTAGCCTCACTGACAAAAGCAGCCGCTTTGTCATTTTCCGGGTGAAGACTGCTTGGGAGGATTGATGCCGTCATAAGCGGCAGAGCAATACTGTTTTCCAGCTGCAGTTCTTCGATACAGTCAGGATTGGCATTATGGATACCGACAAAACAGATCAGTTGCTCGGGAAATTTCCAGCGCTGGAGAATCCATGCACCTGCCTGGGCGTGGTTCCAGCCGAAATGACGCTGTTCTATTTCGGACAGGCGCTCATTGGAGCCAAGCCATTTCTGCACGACCGGTTCATAATATTCCGTCCAGCTGCCAAGAAGGATGGGCAGGGCCACATCGGCAATCAGCATGGCCGTGAAGGCATCATCACATTCCTCCGGACAGTGATAGCGGGCGATACCACGGGCCATAAGGGCCCGAACCAGTGAGTCGCTCCAGAAGGCCTGGTGGTTGAAAAGAGCATTCCGGGGCCTGGGAACGGAGTTGACCGCAGCAAAAGAAAGGGTTATTGAACGAATATGGTCAAGGCCCAGCAGACTTACGGCATGCTGGATTGATAAGACAGGTGAGCGCAGACTGAACAGGGAAGAGTTGACGGTTTTGATAACCTGGGCGGAGACCTCGGGCATTGCACTGATGAGACGGGATATCTGTTCCATGTCGACCTCTGCCCTGTTGATTTCTTCCAGGAGTCTGGCGCTGGCTGCAGGCAGCGGCGTAATGTCAATGTCCTTGAAAAGGACGTTGACATTACCCGTGGCGATGGCGGCGTGGTTTCGAATTTTCTGGAAAAATTTCAGTGGCAATGTCGGTATCCCGGCTGAACAGGTTGACGGGTTCATCTGCTGAAGCCAAACTTTTTACAGCAGAGAGGAAGAGTTCATGTTGTATTATATCGATTCGGGATGGTGGTGTGAAATTTTTTCTTAGAATCAGAATGATCTTTTTTCCCTGCCTGCCGTGTCTAATGGTTACTTGATGATCCATGAAACTCAGCCGAATTGTGGATGTGCCTGCTTTATCAGGCTGAGTTTTATACGTAATCAGAAATGGTTAAAGTCAGGTAACCTGAAGGGTAAGTCTGGTGGTTTACAGAATCCAGGCTATTCACGGAGGAGGGCGAAGTCTGCTTCGGTCAGAAGCGCCAGATCACCGGGAGCCAGTTCAATTTCAAGCCCCCTACGACCCGCACTGACAT
>NZ_JBPLBA010000276.1:0-7576 GCF_054039375.1 Desulfomarina sp.
AGTTTTGTATGTAATCAGCGTTCCACCTGGGCGTTGCCGGGTCAAATTTAAAAATAACTTTTGTTATTTAGAAGATAAATAGATTATGAAACAGCGACAGCCGCATCAGTTTTTTCGAGAAAATATATACAACTAACATTAAGATGGAGTTGCTTTTAGGAGTGACTTTCATTACAATAGAAGTATTCCACATATTTTCATTGAACATATCTTGAAATTGAACTATGAGCTAGCCCTCCTATATACAGTAAATGCCTGGGTCTTTTTTTTGAGGCAGGAGAAAATGATAAAAAATGAAACTTGATGCACGCCACAGGGGTGGAGTATCCCTTCAGGGTGATATTGGGGCAATTGAGCTGAACTATGTTTTTCAGTTTCTTGATTATGCGACCCTGTCAGGAGAATTGCGTATTGTTACAAATGGCAATAGCGGCAGTTTTTTCTTCCAGCGGGGGATACTTATTTTTGGTGCTCTCGGTACTCATCAGAAAAGGATTGGTGATCTCCTGCTCGAATCCGGGCGTATCTCTGAATTACAGCTGAAGCAGTGTCTGAAAATTCACAGGCAACACGGTGGACGAAGGCGTCTGGGTGATATCCTTGTAAGAAAAGGCTTTCTTGAATTTGAAAATCTCTCCGAGACACTGAAGATGCAAGCCCGTGAAGCTTTTTTTGAAACCCTCAGGTGGAAGGAAGGGATGTTTTTCTTTTTTATTAATCAATATCCTTCCCGGGAGGAAATTTTGATCAATGAGCGTATTGATCATCTGCTCCTGGAAGGAATTGTACGACTTGACCACTCCGTTTCAAGAACTGCCCCTGCTAAACAGGTTAAATAGCTTGTTGATCGCTGTTTTCCTGCTTTTCCTTTTGTTCTATTGCAAAACGTTCTCGTATTTTGGCGTATGAGACAAGACTGGCTTCCCGCTCTGAGGGAGTCAGAAACGATTCCAGTTTTGTTTTCAGAATAACAGAGTTCATTTCTGTGCTGATGGCAATGACGCCTTCCATGATTATTTTCTGCAGCAGCAGTTCCTGATTGGTTCTTTCCCTGATAATGGATGCAAAGGGGAGGAAAAAAAAGTTGGCAAAAATCAGTCCGTAAAGAGTTGATGTGAGCGCTATGGGAATTGCTTTCAGAATGATCGAAGTATCACCTATGCCGCCCAGCATTGTAATAAGGCCCACGACCGAGCCGATAATACCGAAAGCCGGGAAATAATCGGCGATTGTTCTGAGGATCCGTTCGCAATCTTCTCTTCGAAGTTTAAAGAAATACATCTCCGTATTAAGAATATCCCTGATCTGCTCAATCTGATATCCGTCCACCAGGCAGCCTAGGGCTCTTCTCAGAAAGAGAACAGTTGTTTCGTTTTCCTGATTCTGCAGGGACAGGATGCCCTCCATTTTTGACCGTATTGAGAGATCAATCAGGATATTGATGATTTCAGTTTCTTTTTTTATCGGGTTTTTATAAGCGGAAAGAAGAACTTTGACGACAATACGCAGTTGTTCGAATTTAAAACTGATCAGTGATGCGGCAAATGTACCTCCACAGACGATCAGGAGTCCGGATATGTTGAAATAGAGGGAAATATTTCCGTGGATAAAAAAGCCCAGGATAAAAAGAGCGATACTGAGAAGAAGACCCATTGTAGTTTTATTTTTCATCATTTTTCCGGTTTTATTTCAGATTTTCAGCTGTAGGTTTCTGGGGTCTGGGAAGTCTTTTACTGATTATGATTTCCACCCTGCGGTTTTTTGCACGATTTTCTGCGGTGGTGTTTGGCTTGAGAGGTCTGTAGGAGGCGTAGCCACTGACTACGAACTGATTAGGATTCATGCCCATGTTGTCAATGAAGAACCGGGCGACTGTACTGGCTCTGGCGACCGACAGTTCCCAGTTGCTTTTAAACCGGTTGGATCGCATGGGGATATTATCGGTATGGCCGACAATATTGATCATATAAGGTGTAAGCCTGATTACAGCGGCAATTTTCTGCAGGGATTTTTTTGCTTCAGCAGACAGTTCGCTCTCCCCAAGTCCAAAAAGCAGGTCACTTGTCAGTATGATGCGCATGGTTTTATCGGGAATAAGATCAACAGTGGCAAATTTTTCGAGATTATTCGATTCAAGCGCATCTTTGCTCAGGGTAAATATTTCCTGGAACTGGTCTTTTTTCACAGGGGAACTTAGTTCCTGATCCGGAAGGGGACGAGGTTCCAGAATTTCCTCAGGTTCTTCGATTATTTTTTTTTCTTCCGGAATTGCCAGCACGATTTTTTCCGGTGCCAGTTGTGACGAGACCTTGGTTTCCATGGAGGGAAACGGTTCAATCTTCTCCTGTTTTTTTTGGACGTTTTCTTGCGGGGTGGAGTTTTCAGGAATTTTTACGACCTTTTTTATTGTTCCGGCAGTCATTATGGGAAGACTGGGTTTAATAGGGACAAAAGGAAAGGAAGCACCGCTTGCATCCATTGAATCAAGAGCTTCCGTGGTGTCTCCACCAAGGATTTCCGGCTTCTTTTTACCAAGAAATTCTTCGTTGGCGGATTGGTATACAAACATGGCAAGGAAGAGGATGAACATGGTCATCATCAGATCCGACCAGGCCACAGACCAGTGTGTTGGCCGGGGAAGGGATGATCTGCTGGTGAATTCATCAATATGGAATACGGTATGGCTTCGTATCCGTCTTTCTATATTGATGAACCCGGTTCCTTTACCATGTTTACCATTTTGCGGTAATCTGTTCCGGTTGTCGTCATTTCCTGATGTACAAAGATTCTCGGATTGCATTGGACATATAAATTATTATTAGGATTATTCACCGGTCAACCGATACCGGAAAAATACAGTCGCGGATCAGCATTCAGTACCGCTCTATTATTATCGGATGGATAGAACTGAAATGTAAAGAAAAAAGGTAATAATTGTTCTCCTGATTACCCATGAAATTCAGCCGGATTGGGGATGTGCCTGCTTTATCAGGCCGAGAGTTTTGTACGTAATCAGCGTTTCACCTGGGCGTTGCCCGGTCAAATTTAAAAATAACTTTTGTTATTTAGAAGAATTGTTTTTATTGTAGTTTCTGCGTTATGACCTTGTAGAACAGGTTGTTATTCAGGGGAGGGCCTGTGGTTGAATTCTTTTAAAATCGTATGGTATCTAACGCTTTTCTGACATTCATTTAAAATTATCAGGGCGATTACTATGTGAAATATCACCAGAAAGCCGCTGTAAAATCTGGCAGAAAACAAGGAGAGGTAAATCATGTGAAGGAAAAGGCTTGAAATTGCAATAACACGAAGGGGCGGAACCCATTTTTTACAGAGAACTGCCCGGGGGGAAGCCGAAGAGGTGAAAATCCTGTGACAACAGCGGGTGATTTTCTGTTTCATACCTGAGTCCTGTTTGTCAGGACTTTTTTCTGTCTGTGTTGCTAAAATACTGGTTTATAATCAAAAAAGTGGTGTGTCTCCAGCTTTCTGTATGTTCGTGATTCACCCCTGGCAACAAAGGATGTTGTTATGGCACCATTTGAAGTAAAACGAACACCTTCAAGAAATTCTCCGTCGGTGATACCGGTGGCTGCAATTGCAACTTCCTTGCCTTTAATCAGATCCTGCAGCCTGAAAATTTTTTCAAAATCGGTAATCCCGTGTTCTGCTGCTTCCTGCCTGTCCCGGTCGTTTTCATAAAAAATCTTCCCTTCAAAGTAGCCACCGAGACAACTCATGGCCGCAGCCACCAGGGCTCCTTCAGGGGCATAACCGTAGCCGATATAAATATCTGCTTTTTCACCTCTCAGAGCTGCAAGACAGCCAGAAATTTCACCCCCTTCAATGAGTTTTATCCTCGCTCCGCATTGACGGACTTCATTGATCAGTTTCTGATGGCGGGTTTGATTGAGGATACAGACAGTCACATTTTCGGTATATTTTCTAAGAGTTCTGGCTACCCGCTTGACATTGACAGCCGGAGGTTGATTAATATCAATGACCTGGCCAACTCTGGGGCCGACAACAATTTTATACATGGAGAGGTTGGGCAGGGACTGGATTGAACCTTCTTTTGCGATAACAGCATATGATGTAGCATTGTTTTTGCCGTCGGCTGCGGATCTGTGAGCTTCGAGGGCTACAGCCATTATATCTGTTTTTTCTCCTCCTTTGCCAATTCGGGAGGGAAGTTGATAGGTGTCTTTTCGTTGTGTAAAACGGTCGTTGACAAGACAGCCATCTATATGCAGTCTGTTGAGTGTTTTGGTGATGGCTTTTCTGGCCTGATTCAGAATATGATCATGGTCTCCGAGTCCCTGAAGTCTTGCCGCGGTGAGTGCTGCAATTTCTGTAGCACGAACAATTTCCATCCCGTAATTGGTATCCATGATGAAGTCAGGTTTTTACGGTCACCTTGAAAAATTGCCTTTTCGTAAAACCCTGGGTCACGGGGAAATAAAAAATACTCATATACCTTCGAGTTGGAACGAAAATTCTGATTTTTCAAGACATCCTTTAATTAAATGTGATAAGTGTGAAATTTATCCTGTTTTGCACATTCGCGCAGCAGACTCATTATCTTATCACGTTCTTTTTTTATTTTTTTTCCGGCAATGGTATCCTTTATTTTCATGGGCTGTCTGAATTCATCTATAAGTTCAATGTCAAGGGGGGCGGATTCAAGTTTTCTCGCAGCTTCCATGATTTCGTCCGGTGTCGGCAGGATGATACCATAGAGTTGGTGGGGAGTGTGTACCAGTGAGTGGCCACGGTTGTAATAGGCTGCTGCAAAACCGCCATCAATATTAATAGCCACCCCATCTTCACTCGCCATTGAAGCCCCTTTTTTGTAATTGACCGGTGTGTGGCCGTATATAACACGCTGTACACCAAATTCTTTCTGTAGAAGTTGTTTGAATTCGGTTCGTTGCATATTATCTTTCCAGTACAGACTTCTTTCCGTGTGTGTTTCCTTGTCGATGAGGAAATATCTCTCAAATGTTTTCATGGCATGTTTACCAAAAAAAGGAGATTTTGGACCACACCAGAGATAAAAGAAAAGGGCCTGGTCTTCAGGGTTTTGTTTCTCCCCCTTGAGATAACGCTCTCCGGCACGTTGGATGGTGTCCTGGATAAAACTGAGCAGGAGTTTGCCTTTGCGGCCGAGAAACTCTTCGAATTCACCATCAGCTGTTGAGGGTATCAGAGCGTGAATATTAAGAAAATTATTTTGAATATGAAATGTTTTTCCGACGGTAAAGAAAAAACGGAGAAGCCGTTTTAAACGCTTATTTGTTGTGAACTGGCGTTCGAGATCATTGATAATCTGCACTTCTTCGGCAGTGAGTTCACCGGGATTGTCAAGATCAATAGTCGGAAAATGGGTATCGTTCAATCCGGATGTATCATTTTCCTTTAAAAGGTTCGCAAGTCGATTCAACCACAGTCGAGATTCCATTTCATATTGCGGGAAATCTCGAATAGTCTGTTCTTCCAGTTTGAACTGTATAATCGCAAGGGCTTTTTCCATGGAACGCCCTTTGTCGGTTTTTGCTTTGAAATTGCCAGTAACATATTCGACAGGGTATGTTCGTTCTGCAAATTCTGCAAGGGGAGTGAAGTTGAAACGGAGGCGGTGGAGAAATTCGAAATGATCATATCTGCAAGTGATACGCAATGCTTCAGCAATAAGTGAACGGTTACCGGCTGCGGCACCCATCCAGAGGATGTCATGATTTCCAAAAACATAATCAACCATTCCCCGGTATGCATTGGAGGAAAGAATTCTGATGATCTTGTCCGGTTGCGGCCCTCTGTCAAAGACATCTCCGAGAACCTGGATTCTATCCAGGATAATCTGATGAATGGTATGGCCAAGGTGGGCGATCAGTCTGGTGGAGATAACTGGTTCTTCAAAGATTGGGTCAGGAACAGAAAGCCCTGAGAGGAGGCGGTTGATGATATCGCGAAATTCTGGTCGGAAAATTTCGTTGGCCCTGGTGGTAATATTTGTTAGTTTGTATTTCAGGATTTCGACGAGACACAGGATGACATCCTGCATGTCCATTCTAGTGTGTTCATCGAGGAAATATTGTTTTTTTCGGATAACTTTGGTCAGATACTGGATTTTTTCGGAACTGAAGGTGGAGGGAAGGGCTTCCCGGCAGGTCTGATAAAGAATACCGAACCTGCCTCTCAGAATGGATTTGAAACGGTCTCCTTCACCATGGAGATCGCTTATCCAGAGAGTAGTGGGAATATTGGAATTGAGTTCCTGTTCGAGTTCGAGAAGTTTTTGTGCAAGTCGGTCTATCTCTTTAACCTGCACTTTGGGAGGTTGGATAAATTGGTCAGTCTGATTATGCTTCGGACCCATTTTGCCACCTTTGTTCCAGTAAATATGAATTATCCTGATCAATTTTCACATGAGAAAGCGAAAGCGCAAACAGGAATTTTCTGGATAAGCAGTTAGTAATATTTCAAATCACTTACAAAACTCAGCATGATATTTGTAGGTCTGGGTGTGTGCATGTTTTATCAGGTGTATTTCAAAAATCCGAACTGACATTGTTACATTTAAATGCTTTAGCAATAAAGATTCGGATTGTTTTTGACTGTTGAACAGCCTGAAAAAGCAGGTTCATTTTCCATCTGGCCGAGTTTCATGGGTAATCGGAACAATATTTTCTTATGTTACCTTTTTGAAAGGAAAAATTCAATAATTCGTTTGGGTTCGTTTTTTCGATAAACCGGGGTCGTCGGATTCTACGGCCCAGCCACAAATAGCCAATAAAAATCATAACCGTGGCAATACAACCTTCAGCAGGTGATTTTCAGATAAATTATTTTCTTCTAAATAACAAAAGTTATTTATAATTTTGATCGGGCAACGCCCAGGTGGAACGCTGATTACGTAGAAAAATCATTCTGTTATCTATGGGCATGAGGAAGTATCTGTTTTATCGGGCGTATTTCAAAAATTACATTGTACTGGCTTGAAAATAATCTGGACTGACACTTTTTCATTTAGAATCCTTGTCAATTGAGATTTTCAGTATTTTTTGCCCCCAGGTTAGCCTGATAAAGCAGGTTCATCAACAATTCGGCTGAGTTTCATGGGTAAGAATTATTTATATCAGGCCTACTTTTTTCCAGTAATCTTCTATTTCAAGAACTTTCTTGAGGTATTCCAGCCAATGTAATTCACCGAGTTCATTTCCATAAGTTTTTTGATATTCGTTAATTATTTTTTCCTGCTGTTTTCTGGAGTAAATACTCCATTCTATGAGAAGGTCTTCTACTTGTTCAGGTGTCATGTAGTTTCTGCAGTTCGGTTGTAATGAATAAAGAGATTTTTGCAGCCAGAATTAAAGCATACAGTCGATTTCTTACAAAAATCTTACAATCGTCCGACAAAGTAAAAAAAAAAAGCCCCAATAAGCAATAAGCTCATTGGGGCCTTTTACCAGAAAAACGGCGGCGACCTACTCTCCCACACAGTCTCCCATGCAGTACCATCGGCGCTGAAGAGCTTAACTTCCGTGTTCGGAATGGGAACGGGTGGATCCTCTTC
>NZ_JBPLBA010000277.1:0-13146 GCF_054039375.1 Desulfomarina sp.
GAAACTCAGCCAAATTGTGGATGTGCCTGTTTTATCAGGCTAGCCTACGGTCAAAAATCACTGGAAATCTCAATTGATAAGGAATTCAAATGAAAAAGTGTCAGTCTAGATCATTTTATAATCAGTCTAATGTGATTTTTGAAATACGCCTGATAAAACAGGCCCAATCCCCAGACTCACAAATAACAGGCTGAGTTTCATACGTAATCAGTTAAGTCAATGACATTGTGTAACAGGTGTGAAGGTTTTTTTATGGTTGACAAAAAAGAAATTCTTGCAAGGTTTCTGCCGAAGGCCGCTTTGAAGGCAATTACTGATGAAGCGGTCGAGGCTGTACCGGTGAATCATATTGATGATGATCTGATCATTATCAGGGAATTTCCCTTCAAAGTGGGCAGGGAATCGAGGGTTGCAAAGATAAATGGTCGCCTGGAGGCCATTGAGCGGCCCAAAAAAGATTTAAACAGCAAACCAAATAATGATCTCTACCTCATTGACCGTGGTCATCTGCTGAATATTTCCCGGGAGCATTTTCAGATTGAGCTGCGTGAAGACGGGAAATTCTACCTGGTTGACAGGGGCAGCGCCTGCGGAACAAGAGCGGGAGAGGTGGTTCTCGGTGGGGCGGATAAGGGAGGTACGACGGAATTGGCCGATGGTGATGTTATCTGTGTTGGGACCGGAAATTCTCCATACCTGTATCGTTTTATCAGTTTTCTCGAATATCAGATCGTTTCTCGCCGGGAGCCTGTCTGAGAAAAACCATTTTTCTCAATATCGTTAGAGCCGGGAAATGCCTGTTTTTCAACTGAACACGTTCATATAGCTTCTTGCTCCCCCGTGACCAGCTACGTTACGACAGGACAGCTTCAGCTACCAGGAGCGCCTCGCGGGTGGCAGCCACATTATGTACCCGGATGATATCAATATTTTTCCTGCTGCAGAGGGCAGAAACAACTGCTGTCGCCGTATCTCTTTTTTCTTCTGACTCAACACCTGTAATATCCCCGAGGAAACGTTTGCGACTGTGGCCCAGAAGCACTGGCAGGCCAAACTCTGAAAACCTGTGCAGTTCCCTCAGGAGAGTCAGGTTGTGCTGGAGAGTTTTACCAAAACCGATACCTGGGTCAATGATGAGCCTCTCCTTGTTTATTCCGTAA
This sequence comes from Desulfomarina sp., assembly GCF_054039375.1. Classification (NCBI taxonomy): domain Bacteria; kingdom Pseudomonadati; phylum Thermodesulfobacteriota; class Desulfobulbia; order Desulfobulbales; family Desulfobulbaceae; genus Desulfomarina; species Desulfomarina sp. The sequence continues at coordinate 1,161 of NZ_JBPLBA010000277.1, forward strand.
GCAGTTATCTTTTCTATCCGTTCCTGAAAAAATGTCATAATTTCAGTTACAACATCATCGTATTCCGGTTTGACCTGCATATCGGAGGGACTCCCCTTCATATGCATGATGATGAGCGGCACATCCGTTTTTCTGACAAGGGCAATCATATTGGGATCCTTTCTGAGAGCGGAAATATCATTAATGATATCCGCACCTGATCCAAGGGCGGCTTCGGCCACCAGTGCCTTGGTTGTATCTATGGAAATGGGAACCGTATGCGTTTTCCTGATGGCGGAAATAACAGGAATGACTCTCTGCATCTCCTCTTTCACGGAAACAGGATCAGAAAACGGCCGGGTTGATTCTCCGCCAATATCTATAATATCCGCTCCCGCCTCAACAAGACGATCCACCTGGGCAAGAGCCCTGTCAAGGGTTGAGAAATTCCCGCCGTCGGAAAAAGAGTCGGGGGTAACATTGAGAACCCCCATGATTTTGACCTTTGGCTTTTTCATTATTTTTCGTCGGATTCTTTCCCGCCTGGAGTTTCATCTTCCTGAGCCGGTTCCTGCCTTAATTCCTGTTCCGGTTCGGCGGTTTTCTCTTCTTGCGGTTCTAAATTGGTTGAATCCTCTTCCTGAGACCTCTCTGTTTCAGCTTCAGGTTCTTTTTTCTGTTCCACCACCGGATCCTTTTTTTTCTTAAAGGTGTATTTCCCGGGACGCAGTTCTTCGATAAGGGCTTCAATATCATCAAGAACAATGGTCTCTTTTTCCAGCAGCTCTTCAGCCATGCGGGTCAGGATATCCTTGTTTTCCTCAAGCAGGCCGGTCACCGTTTCAACAGCCTTGTCAATAATTTTCCGTACAGCCTGATCAATTTTGCGCGCTGTCTCCTCACTGAAATCCCTGGTCTGACCAATTTCCTTTCCAAGGAAGATCTGCTCTTCCTTTTTACCGTAGGTCAGTGGGCCGAGATCATCACTCATCCCCCATTCACAGACCATCTTGCGCGCCATTCCGGAAGCCCGCTCAATATCGTTGCCGGCCCCGGTTGTGATTTCATTAAAAATAATCTGTTCTGCAATACGACCACCATAGAGAATACAGATAGTGTTATGCAGATAGGTTTTCGAATGGGTGTATTTATCGTCCGTCGGCAGCTGCATGGTGAGACCAAGAGCGCGGCCTCTGGGAATAATGGTGACTTTATGCAGGGGATCGGTATCCTCAAGCAGCCAGGCAATAAGGGCATGGCCGGCCTCGTGGTAGGCGGTAACCTTCTTTTCCTTATCGTTAATGATCATTGAACGGCGCTCCGCCCCCATCATGATCTTGTCTTTTGCCTTTTCCAGTAATTCGAGATCAATTTCCTTTGCACCTGTGCGGGCAGCCATGAGTGCTGCTTCGTTGACCAGGTTTTCCAGGTCAGCCCCGGAAAAACCGGGTGTACCGCGGGCGAGTACGTCAAGATCGACTTCCGCGGACATTTTCGTTTTTCTGGCGTATATCTCAAGAATTTTTTTCCGGCCCCGTACGTCAGGTACAGGTACAACAACCTGGCGGTCAAACCGACCGGGACGCAGAAGGGCCGGGTCAAGAACATCGGGGCGATTGGTGGCGGCAACAATGATCACGCCGTCATTGGTCTCAAAACCGTCCATTTCAACCAGAAGCTGGTTAAGAGTCTGTTCGCGTTCGTCATGACCGCCGCCAAGTCCTGCACCGCGATGGCGACCGACAGCGTCAATCTCGTCAATAAAAATAATGCAGGGGGCATTCTTTTTGCCCTGGGCAAACATATCCCGGACCCGGGAAGCACCCACACCCACAAACATTTCAACAAAATCTGAACCGGAAATACTGAAAAAGGGGACATCCGCTTCACCGGCAATGGCTTTGGCAAGGAGTGTTTTACCGGTTCCGGGAGCGCCGGCGAGCAGCACCCCTGTGGGGATACGACCTCCAAGAGCAGTGAATTTTCCGGGATCTTTTAGAAAATCAATAATCTCCTCCAGTTCTTCCTTGGCTTCGTCAATACCTGCAACATCGGCAAAAGTGACCTTGTTGTCACTCTGTTCCGTCAGTTTCGCCCGGTTTTTGCCAAAAGAGAGGGCTCCACCTTTGCCGCCTCCCTGCATCTGGCGCATGAAGAAAATCCAGACGGCTATCAGCAGGAGCATGGGGAACCAGGAGACAAAAATGGTCATAAAAACAGAGTCTTTCTGGACCTCTTTCACGGTAATATCCACACCGGCCTGGCGAAGGATAGGGATGAGTTCCCGGTCGGTAACCGGATATACCGTTTTGAAGGGAGTCCCATCCTGCAGAGAACCGGTTATCGTGTCGCCACTGATGGTTACACGGTTTATGGACTTGTTGTCGACGTTGGCTATGAACTCACTGTAAGTGAGCGAATGCATATTACTCTGTGGCTTGTTGAACAGGTTGAAAAGAAGGATCATGGTCAGACCAATGACCAGCCACATGCTCAGATTTTTGTAAAAAGTATTCAAAGAGGCCTCCAATGGCTCCGGGAAAAATTTAGTGTTGTGTTCTGATGTGTTTGAATTGTTAAGGAAAAAAAATAAGAGGTGAAGCAATTATTCCGCTGTCCTGACACTATGGTAAAACATAATACTCTTTTGTCACGTCCGAAACGCATTTTGCTCTCTAAAGGGCACCTTGAAAAATTGTCTATTTACCTCGATCCCGGTGTTGTTGTAAAACGAAAAAATGCTCTTATTTTAACAGATTAAAAGATCTATACTGACATTTTTTCTTTCAAATTCCTTATCAATTGAGGTTTCCAGTGATTTTCCAGATTACCCTCAATGTCGTTAATTAAGCGATGAGTCCCATTCTGACCTCGTCCGAGGGACGCCATAAACCCGTCCCTGGGGGCTTGACTGCAGCCGTCCTGGCTGCAGACACCCTCGTCCAAGGCCAGAATGGGACTTTCCTGAACCATCTTGTTCTTAAAATAATGACATTGAGATTACCCTATATTATATCCTCTGTTAACATTTTTTTGCAATCGGCAAGTTGAGCGTTTTACTCTATACACGCTGCGGATTTATGTAAAGTACTGTACCGGCTGTACGCCAAGCTCATTTTTCACAAGTTCTCCCATGCCCTTGACCAGGGCCTTTGCGCCGCTTGTCGTGGTAGTGTAGGGAATGTGAAAGTCAAGGGCTGCCCTCCTGATAGTGTAGGAATCCTCCGTTGTCCGTTTTCCAAGGGACGTATTGACAATCCATGAAATTTCATTGTCACGGATTTTATCGAGAATATGGGGGCGGCCCTGGGAAATTTTATTGATATGGGTGCATTCGATACCTGCCTTTCCCAGGAATGCAGCGGTGCCGCTGGTGGCCAGAATGGTAAATTTCAGTTCAAGCAGGGCTTTTGCCACCGGGACAATATTTTTCTTGTCACCGTCCCTTACACTGATAAATACATTTCCGGATCTGGGCAGAGTTGCACCTACCGCCAGGTGAGATTTGACAATAGCCAGACCAAGATTGTCATCAATTCCCATGACTTCGCCAGTTGACTTCATTTCCGGCCCCAGGAGGGTGTCGACATTTTCAAAACGGTCGAAGGGGAAGACGGCCTCTTTTACCGCCCAGTGACTGATTTCAACCTCCCGGGTCATCCCCAGCTCCTCAAGGGTGGCGCCCAGCATAACCTTGGTGGCCAGTTTGGCAAGGGGGACCCCCGTGGCCTTGCTGACAAAGGGAACGGTACGGGAAGCCCGGGGGTTGACCTCCAGGACGTAGAGCTGCTCATCTTTGACGGCGAACTGTACATTCATGAGACCGATAACACCGAGCTCCACGGCCATGGCTCTGCTTGCCTGCCTGATTTCTTCCACCAGGGATTCTGATAGAGTATGGGGCGGGAGTACACAGGAGGAGTCACCGGAATGGATGCCGGCTTCTTCCACATGTTCCATGATCCCGCCGATAATGGTGTTGGTGCCGTCACTGATGGCGTCCACATCCACTTCGATGGCGTCCTGGAGGAATTTATCTATGAGAACAGGATGTTCAAGACGTTCTCCGCCCATTGCCCGCATAAAGTCCCTGATGCCGTGGTCGTTGTAGACGATTCGCATATCACGGCCGCCGAGGACGTAGGATGGACGGACGACCACGGGATAGCCGATTCTGCCGGCTGCGCTGATGGCTTCTTCAACCGTGAAGACCGTATCGTTTTCCGGCTGACGCAGACCGAGTTTCTGCAGAAACTGCTGGAACCGTTTCCTGTCCTCCGCCCGGTCTATGGCATCCGGCTGGGTACCGATCACCTTTACTCCTGCCTGTTCCAGGGGAACTGCCAGGTTCAGGGGAGTCTGGCCTCCGAATTGAACAATGACTCCGTCCGGTTTTTCCTGTTCGATGATATTCAGGACATCTTCCCGGGTGAGAGGCTCAAAATAGAGCTTGTCCGAGGTGTCGTAATCAGTGGAGACAGTCTCCGGGTTGGAATTGACCATAATTGATTCCACCCCGATCTCCCTCAGGGCGAAGGAGGCATGAACACAGCAGTAGTCGAATTCGATGCCCTGACCGATACGGTTGGGGCCGCCGCCCAGGATGACGATTTTTCTGCCCTCGGTGGTAATTGCCTCGTTTTCCTGTTCGTACGTGGAGTAAAAATAGGGTGTGTAGGATTCAAATTCCGCCCCGCATGTATCAACAAGTTTATAGACAGGAGTGACTGCCAGTTTTATTCGCAGTTCGCGGATATCATTTTCGCTTGTGCCGGTGAGAAAAGCAAGCTGCCGGTCGGAAAAACCGCGTTTTTTACAGAACCGGAGGAAATCCCTGTCCAACCCCTGGAAGCCTTTTTTCAGGATCTCTTCTTCTGTTTCCACAATCTGTTTGAAATTATGGAGAAACCAGGGATCAATTTTTGTATGGCTGTACAGTTCATCAAGCCCCATGCCCCGTTTGAGTGCTTCATAAATTTCGGCAATCCTTTTGGAACTTGGCTGTCTCAGTCCCTTTTCCAGGTCCTCCTGTTCAAGGTCTGTCATAACCTGCTTTCCGTCTCCGCCAAAACCAAAGCGTCCGGTTTCAAGGGAGCGCATAGCCTTTTGAAAAGCCTCCTTGAAGGTTCTGCCGATGGACATGGTTTCGCCCACCGATTTCATGGCGGTGCTCAACACGTCGTCCGCTTCCGGGAATTTTTCAAAGGTCCAGCGGGGAATTTTCACTACGCAGTAATCGATGGTCGGTTCAAAGGCGGCGCAGGTGACTCTGGTGATATCGTTACGAAGTTCGTCCAGGGTATAGCCCACGGCAAGCTTGGCAGCGATCTTGGCGATTGGAAAGCCGGTGGCCTTTGAAGCCAGGGCCGAACTCCGGGAGACCCTGGGGTTCATCTCAATGACCATCAGCTCTCCGTCATCGGGATTGACGGCAAACTGGACGTTGGAACCACCCGTTTCCACACCGATTTCCCTGATAATGGCAATGGCCGCATCGCGCATATCCTGGTATTCGCGGTCGGAGAGAGTCTGGGCCGGGGCAACGGTGATGCTGTCACCGGTGTGAACACCCATGGCATCAATGTTTTCGATGGAACAGATGATGACCACATTGTCGTTTCTGTCCCGCATCACTTCAAGCTCATACTCCTTCCAGCCGAGCAGGCTTCTCTCCAGCATGATCTCTGTTGTCATGGAGAGATCAAGTCCGGATGTGCAGAGTTCTTTTAACTCCTGGCGGTTATAGGCGACCCCGCCACCTGTTCCCCCTAGAGTGAAGCTGGGACGGACGATAATCGGAAAACCGATTTCATCACCGGCTGCCATGGCATCCTCAATAGTCTGGACAATGGCGGATTCGGGAACCTTCAGGTTGATTTTTCGCATGGCATCCCTGAACTCCTCCCTGCCCTCAGCCTTTCTGATGACTTCAATATTGGCGGCCAGCAGTTCCACATTGTACTCGTCCAGTACTCCCATTTCCGCCACCTTGATTGCCGTATTCAGGGCGGTCTGTCCACCAAGGGTGGGCAGCAGGGCATCCGGACGTTCTTTTCTGATAACCCTGGCCACGAACTCGGGGGTTATCGGCTCGATATAAGTGGCATCCGCCAGTTCCGGATCGGTCATGATAGTGGCCGGATTGGAATTGATCAGGATGACTTCGTATCCTTCTTCCTTCAGGGCCTTGACTGCCTGGGCGCCGGAATAATCAAACTCACAGGCCTGGCTGATGATGATCGGGCCGGAGCCGATGATAAGGATTTTCTGTATGTCTGTTCGTTTCGGCATGACTTTATTATATAAATGAAATGGAGTGGTTACAGTATGACCGGGCCGCTGCCTGTATCAGTTGTGTTTCCTGACCATGTCGATGAAGCGGTCAAAAAGATAGACGGCGTCATGGGGGCCGGGAGCATGTTCCGGATGGTACTGGACCGAAAACACCGGGTGTTTTTTATGCCGCATTCCCTCAACACTGTTGTCATTGAGGTTTATGTGGGTCACTTCAACCTCTTTTTCATCCAGACTCTCAGGGTCGACACAGAAACCGTGATTCTGTGAAGTTATTTCCACATGACCTGTCGCCAGGTCTTTTACGGGCTGATTGCCGCCCCTATGGCCGAATTTCAGTTTGTAGGTGGTTCCGCCATAAGCAAGAGCAAGAATCTGGTGTCCCAGGCAGATACCGAAGATCGGCTTTTTGCCGAGCAGGGCGCGGATAGTTTCTACAACACCCTCAACTCCTTCAGGATCACCGGGACCGTTCGAGAGAAAAATTCCATCGGGATTCATAGCCAGCACAGTATCGGCAGAAGTGGTGGCAGGTACTACCTGTACCTGGCAACCTTTCTCCGTCAGCAGCCTGAGCTGGTTAAATTTTATACCAAAATCATAGGCGACTATTTTCAGAGGATTTTCGTTGCCGGATTCGGCGGTGGAAAAATCTGTTCCCGGAACCGGTCTGTTGCCTGACCAGCCGTAAGGTTCATCACATGTGACCCGTTTCACCATATCCCGGCCTACGAGTCCGGACCAGGAGCGGGCACGTTCAACAAGGGATTCACGGTTCAGGTCTTCAGTGGAAACAATCCCTTTCATGGCTCCTTTTGAGCGGATATGTCGTACCAGGGCACGGGTGTCAAAGTCCTCGACCCCGAGAATATTATACTCGTTCAGAAAATCGGCCAGGGACATGGTTGAACGGTAGTTGGATGGAAATCCGTTGTATTCCCTGATCAGGAATGCCATAGGGTGAATGGCGGCGGATTCCATGTCCTCCGGGGTAACACCGTAATTGCCGATTAGCGGGTAAGTCATGGTGACGATCTGCCCTGTGTAGGAGGGATCGGTGAGGATTTCCTGGTAGCCGCTGAGGGATGTATTGAAGACGATTTCGCCTACAGCTTCCCCATGGCCGGTGAAGGAGCGACCTTCAAAGATCGTGCCGTCCTCCAGGGCTATTAGTGCTTTCATTAACATTTTCCTCTTTGTTTGAAGAGTGTAAAGGTTGTGAAGGTGGTGTTCACCATTTTAAGGATTTTGGACTGCGTGGAAGGGTATTGTTTTAGCCCTCATGATCCAGGCAAAACTACAATATATAACCTGAAAGATAAGAAATCGTCAACTGGAAATGGTGGTAAAAATAGAAAAGCCGACGGCTTGGTGGCAGTTGTATATGGAAAGATTGGCAGACGATTCCCAGTAGAGATATTTGATTGATTGATTTGTTAAGGAAAACTGATTAGAATGGGGCCCATTAAAGAGGTTGCTTGTTCTGTGCAACTGTCTCCGGTTGAATGCATTTTTATTTTTTATTTTTTATTTGTAAGGAGTTCCATTGAAAAAGAAAATTTTAGTAGCGAACCGTGGGGAAATTGCGATTCGACTGATCCGGGCGATTCAGGAACTGGGCCATGACGCAGTGGCAGTCTATGAAGCCCCCGACGAAATGTCACGACATATCAGAATAGCGGATGAAGCGATCCTGCTGGGGGATGGACCCCGCTGTGATTATCTTAATATTGCCAAAGTAATTAAGGCAGCGAAGACATCCGGGGCCTGCGCAATTCACCCCGGTTACGGTTTTCTGGCTGAGAACCCGTTTTTTGCCAGAGGTTGTGAGGAGGCGGGAATCACCTTTATCGGCCCCTCTTCCGAGATAATCACTAATCTCGGCAACAAGGTTATCGCCAGGAAAATCATGGCCGATGCCGGAATTCCCATGGTTCCTGGAACCCCCAATCTTTCCCAGGGGCAGGAGGGGATTGACGAAGCGTTGGCATTCGGGGAAGAATACGGTTACCCGGTGATGCTGAAGGCCACCTCGGGTGGTGGCGGACGCGGGATCCGGCGTATTGAAAACAGCGAAGAAATGGTGGAACAGATTCCTGTCGCCCGTTCTGAAGCACTGGCTGCCTTTAACGATGATTCCGTCTACCTTGAAAAGGTGGTTCTCAATCCGAAACATGTTGAGGTTCAGATCCTTGCGGACAGTTTCGGCAAGACCCTGCACCTGGGAACCAGGGACTGCTCTATCCAGCGGAGAAACCAGAAACTTGTGGAAATAGCCCCGTCAATGATCGAGGACAAGGCTCTGCTGGACGAGATTTGTGAAACTGCGGTCAGGGCGGCTAAGGCAGCCAGGTATTTCAATGCCGGAACCGTCGAATTTCTCATTGACAGCGATTACAACTACTATTTCATGGAGATCAATACCCGTGTTCAGGTTGAGCACACGGTGACGGAGATGATAACGGGTATTGATATTGTCAGAAACCAGATCAACCTGGCCTTCGGGCAGCCGCTTTCTTTTACCCAGGACGATGTCAAGCCGAGAGGTCACGCCATTGAAGTGCGGATCAATGCGGAAGACCCGAAGAACGATTTTCTTCCGGAAGGAGGAAAGGTTGTGGAAGTCTATCGTTCAACGGGTGGTTTCGGTGTACGTCTCGATGGTTTTGTTTACCAGGGTTATATTATCCCCGAGGTGTATGATTCCCTGCTGGTCAAACTGACGGTGCATGGTTTCACCTGGGAGGAGACCGTTGGCCGGTTGAGACGGTGTCTGCAGAATTTTGCCATCAGAGGGCCTAAAACAACAATCCCTTTTTATGAAAATATTGCCAGGGAAAAGGATTTTCTTTCAGGGAATTTTGATACTTCTTATCTGGATACCCATCCCCATCTTTTTGTCTATGAGGATGATGCCAGTGAGGTGGCCAAACTGGCCAGGCTGATTTCGGAGATTCATTATTACCGGGAAAACCCATATGCTGTATGAGATGATTTGCCATAACGACGACTTTTTTACAGGAAAGACATATGACAAGAATTAACCAGGGAACGGCGGCGGACGATATCGTCAAGACGCTGAGAGATGCCGAAGGGTATTATATAACTAATACGGCCAGGGATCTGTCCCAGTCCGATTTCAAGAACCGGATACTGCTCCATACGGACCTGCTTGCAGCTCCCGCCAGGGAGCGGGCGGGCTATTTTTCACTGGAAATCACCGGAGGTGCTTCAATCCATGTTGATATCCTGCGAAAACAGGTGGACCCCTTTCTCAAACTGAAGAAACTCCGGTCGGCCATGCCCAATACCATGTTTCAGACCCTTTGCAGGGGCGTGAATCTTTTTGGTTATCGGCCATATCCCCAGAATGTGATTCGTTTTACGGTAAAAGAGTTTGCCAAATATGTGGATGTGTGGCGAACCTTTGACTTTATGAATCACGTGCCGAATATGATAGCCGTGTTCGAGGAAGTGGGCAAGGCCGGCAAACTCAATGAACCGTGCATCTGCTTTTCCACGGGGCCGGAACACACTGATGAGTTTTATGTGGCCAAGGCGGGAGAAATAATTGATGTAACGGGGCGGGACATCGTACTCTGCATAAAAAATCATGGCGGCCTCGGCACTCCCACGAGGATCGGGCGGCTGGTGGATGCGCTTAAACAGAAATACCCCGATATCCCGATTCATTATCATGGTCACAATACAGACGGTAATGATGTGGGCAGGATCACCGAGGCAGTGAAAAATGGTGCAACTATAATTGATGCGGCCGATTTTGCCTTTACCGGTTATTACGGTCCGCCGCCCATTCTCAGTGTGGTCCAGGCTCTGGCCGAATTTGGTCATGTGGCCATTGGGCTTGATGAAGAAGCGGTGATAGAGACATCGGAAGTTATTCGTGATCAGCGCCGGTATTATGAGCAGTTCGAGTCCCAGATCAAGGGATTCCAGCCCACGGTCCAGATCCATAAGCTGCCGGGCGGTGCCATGGGCTCGAGCCTGGAGCAGGCGTCAAAGGGCGGTTTTCTTGACAAGATGCCGGACATCCTCCATAAGGAGCTGCCCCGGGTGCAGAAGGAGCTGGGCAATTACTGGTCAGTGACACCGGGATCACAGATTCTCTGGACGACCGCGGTCTCCAATGTACTGGGTGGAGAGCGTTACGGCAATCCATCGGGAGATCTTCGCAATCTGCTTCTTGGCAAGTACGGGCCGTTTCCTTTCTATCAGCCGGAGGAGTGGATTTTTGAAAAGGTGCTGGGGGATGACTGGAAAAAGGTCCTTGAAGAAGAGGGCGGTGTGGAGGATATTGAAAATATAGATCTTGCCCATGAACGTTACGCCCTGGCTGAGCATCTCGGGGTTGAACCAACGGATCAGCAGCTCATCCTCTATCTCCAGCATCCCAATGATGCCGTTGAGTTTTTTAAGTTTGAGGAAAAATACGGCAGAGTGTATGTGCTGCCGCCTGCGATCTTTTTTCATAGGGGTGGGTTTGAAGTTGGAGATAAACTGGCCTTCAGGGATCACCAGGGCAAGGAACATATGATTGAGGTTGGTCCCTCTCCAGTAACCGATACAGGTGAGACTACAGTTTATCTGGCTGTTGATCATCATCAGCATATCTTTGAGTTTAAACCCGATATCGCGACTTCGGAAAAAGGTGAGCCGGTTCTCACCAAGGAGGAGATCCTTGATCTTGCGAAGCTGGGGGATATGCGCTCTCCATTTGCTGGAAATATTGTGGAAATATCGGTGGATGAAGGTCAGGAAGTTCTCGTGGGTGATCGTATCGCCATCATGGAAGCCATGAAGATGCAGACACCGGTTCTGTGTGAAATGAGTGGAATCGTGACATCAATTTTTGTCAAGAAAGGCGATGCCTTAAAACCGGGTGACCGGATTATAAAAATTGACCGGGATGAGTGAATCCGTAACTGCTCGCAGGTGGCACAGATTTTTGCAGGCTCTTCTGTTTTCTATAGCCTGCCATGCGGATAAACGAGACCGTGAAAAAACGGGCTGCCAGTGAGTCACTGAGTTTGCCGGTGCGGTTGGTGTTTAAAAGAGAAGTCGGTGTCGGAACATTTTCGGGGCATGGGAGCTGATGGAGGCCAGGACAAAAGCGGCCAGCACAGCTCCTTTTGCCGGAAGGATACCGTGGAAGGCTGCGCCAAGCAGCAGCAGTTTGATCAGAGTGCAGACGCCTGAGACTTCTCTGTACAGTTGTCGGTGTCGCATGGCTTCCGTGAACACCAGGGCAGCACCGCTGAGAATGACCAGACCGAGATAAAATGGAGGGGGAGTCCATTCCCCGTTGAGGAGATAGTCTGCCAGAAAAATGGCGGCTCCAACCTGGTGTGCGGCCCTGATGCCGATGGAAAGATTGAGGACCCAGAACGGACGATAGCCGGTTTTCCCCAGTCCTGTCTTGTTGGATCTGTCCTGTTTGTCTTTTTTCATTCTGATTACGTATGAAACTCAGCCGTAACTACTCATAGGGGTAGCAATTATATGATTTTATTACCTCTGAACTGTAATTGCTCGCAGGTGCCACAGATTTTTGCAGACTCTTTTGTTCACTATAGCCTACCTATGCGGACACAGGAGACCGTGAAAAGCTGGGGTACCTGTGAGTAATTACCCTGGAAATTTTATTTTTTCATTGAGGAATGTCTGGCAAGAAGTGACTGCAGTTTCCAGGGTG
>NZ_JBPLBA010000278.1:0-6177 GCF_054039375.1 Desulfomarina sp.
GGAAGTGCACGCCGTGCACGGTTCCATTGATCTGATTGTCAAGGTCACCCTGGTCAGGGATTTGCTCTCTTCTGATGCGGAACTTCTGACCGATTTTATTCTCACAACCATACGCAAATGGACTGGAGTTGTCTCCACCCAGACACTTATTCCCGGTCTTTCGAAAGTCAAAAGAGATGATCACTGCCTCATTTGACATGAAATCACTCACCACCACTGAAAAAAATGACCCAGATTTTATTCATTGGAGACTCCCTGGTTGCCGAATATGACTGGCAGTCACGTCTGAATATGCACGGTGTTCAGAATTTCGGCATCCCCGGACTCACAACCCGCGACCTCTATGGCATGTTGTCCGGTATTCATGAACAGAGCCATCCCCCCGATGTGGTGGTTGTGATGATCGGCACAAACGATATCCTTTCTGATAATTACAGATTTATACATACACTGAAAAAAACCATCGTCCAACTGAGACAGGACTTTCCGTCCGCCGAAGTCCTGCTGTGCAGCCTTCTTCCCATGAAAATCCCGGATTTACCCCCAAATATCATTCCAGGCATCAATGCACATCTTGAAGCGCTGACAATGCAGACAGGCTGCTGCTATCTTGACATATACACAAAATTTCACCAAAGTGAAGAAACCATTTTCCAGGCCGATGGGGTTCATATCACAAAGGCAGCGTATAAAATCTGGAGCCGTATCCTTCTGGAACATATTGCTTTTCTCATTGAGAATGACTAACGTTGAATGTCGTCGATCAAAGGTTCTGTCTTTATCAGTTTTTTCTTGTGGTTCACTCTGTTACAAAGATACAGAAGGTGAATCATATGGTAGCTGTATTTCACTGTCCTGGGGAGAGGCAAGGATTTTTCAAACAGACTTCATTGTGTTTTTTTTGAGTGTATTTCAAAGTCTTATCAGGAAGAACATCACGAAGCCATCACGGAATCAGGACTATAAATTTTAGAGGAGTATATTACAATGCAGTCAAGGACGTTTCTTTCTCTGATTATTTTCACTTTATTTCTCTGTTCTCTGGTACTCGTGCCACAGGCCGGCCACGCAGATGGAATGACTTTTAATACCACCGGTAAAATTGTTGAAACGATGGACAGCGGGGGGTACACCTACATTCTGGTTGACAATGGAAAAGAAAAGACCTGGGTGGCAATTCCCCTGACCAAGGTGGAAAAAGGAACAACAGTTACATATAATTCAGGAATGGTCATGACGGATTTTGTCAGCAAAAGCCTGAACCGAACCTTCAGTACCATTGTTTTTTCATCCGGCCTGACCGGGAAAGGCAATAAATCTTTCCATGGAATGGCCAAATCTGACGATTCTTTTGCCGCCGCAGTACAATCTGAACGAAAAGCAGCTCCACCTGCAGCCTCCCGGCCTGTTCAAAGCTCAGGTGGAAGCAGTGGGGCCATCGCTCCATTTCGTGAAATCAACGTAACAAAAGCCAATGCCCCGAACGGATACACTGTTGAAGAGCTGTACAGTCAGGCGGATAAACTCAATGGTCAGAAGGTTGTCCTGCATGGTCTTGTGGTCAAGGTCAGCCCCAATATCATGGGAAGAAACTGGATCCATATGCAGGACGGTACCGGCAATCCGATGAAAAACAGTCACGACATGGTTGTGACAAGTTCTGAGCTCCCCGAAGTTAACAGTGAAATAACCATTGAAGGTGTCCTCGCAGCAAAGAAGGATTTTGGGGCAGGCTATAAATACAGAGCCATCATTGAAAAAGCAAAGATAAAATAAAATCATCCATGCATTTTCTCATAGCAGGTCCCGGAGCCCTCGGTTGTCTTCTGTTTTCAAAACTGTCCCACGGGATCAAAGGAACACCGTATACCCTCGGATTACTGGATTACAATACCAGTCGGGCAAAAGCACTGTCCCGGTCAGGTATTCTATATTTTCTTGACGATAATAAGTTAACTGTTCCCGCTGAGGTTATAACAGAACCAGAGAATGCAACACCTGCAGATGTTATTATCTTCTGTGTCAAATCATATGACCTGCGTAACAGTCTTGACTTCTGGAGTCCATTAATCAACCGGAATACACTGCTTATTTTCATGCAGAACGGTATTAGTCACCTTGATCTCGGCACACACCTCCACGGGGGCACAGCGGCATATGGCACGACCACCGAAGGAGCGACTCTTCTCGCTCCGGGTCAGGTTCGCCACGCCGGGAGCGGCCGGACCTTCCTGGGTTTTCAGCATAGTGTGGAGAGTCGCTTCCGTGGTCTTCTTGAAAAAACTGAGAACTGCCTTGAAAATGGTAATCTGGGAACAGAAATAACCGATCAAATCATGACACGGATATGGTCCAAACTGTTCATCAACGTTGGAATCAACGCCCTGACCGCAACCCTCAACTGCAGAAATGGAGAATTACTCACCCTGACCGGAGTAACCGACAGAATGAAAACCGCAGTTGATGAAGCTGTAGAAATTGCCCGCAGGCTGCAGATCGATATCCTTGATGACCCCTACCGGACGACCCTTCTCGTTGCCGAAAAAACAGCCGACAATATTTCCTCCATGCTGCAGGATGTCCGGAACTGTAAGAAAACTGAGATTGACGCCATTAATGGAGCCATAGAACAGGCAGGGAAAAAACTCAATATCCCAACTCCGGAAAACAGCCGCCTGACCCGGGAAATAAAAACAATTGAAGAGAACTATCCCCGACATCCATGAAACTTATACCGGACAGAACCGGCTTTGATCTTGACGGGGTTATTGCCGACACTGCAGAAACCTTTCTCCGTCTGGCCTGTGAAAAATACGGCCACTGTTCCTTTACCAGGGAAGATATCACCAGTTTTGACCTGGAAAACTGTATTGCAATAGAACAGTCTTTAGTGGAAAAAATATTCACAGACATACTCGAGGACTCGCTTTCCACCGGACTCACTCCCATGGAAGGAGCCGTGGAGACATTGACGATGCTGGCCGGAGTGACAGAAGAAATAACAATCATCACCGCCCGCTCCCTGGAGCAACCCGTGCTGGACTGGATTGATGTTTTTTTCCCGGCACGAACACGGGACGCGATCAGAGTCATTGCCACGGGGGATCACGATGATAAAACCAGATATATTCACGACCGAAAGCTGCAGTATTTTATTGATGACCGGGCAGAAACCTGTATGCAGCTTGCAACCGCGGGAATTACCCCCGTCGTCTTCGAACAACCATGGAACAGAAACCGCCACAACCTGCGTTCAGTCTCGGGGTGGCATGAACTCAGCAAATTACTGACACCATGAAATGTCCCCACTGCCACAAACCCATTCAGGTTTACAGAAACCCGGTTCCTACGGTGGATATTATCATTGAGGTGGGGGGAAAAATTGTCCTCATTGAAAGAAAAAACCCGCCTTCAGGCTGGGCCCTTCCCGGCGGGTTTGTCGATTACGGAGAATCATTTGAAGCAGCGGCGGTGAGAGAAGCCAGGGAAGAAACCGGGTTGACCCTGCATAACCTTCGTCAGTTCCACACCTATTCTGATCCGGGTCGGGACGAGAGACAACACACGGCTTCCACCGTTTTCACGGCCATTGCAGAAGGTGAGCCTGTGGCTGGTGATGACGCAAAACGTGCTGCACTTTTTTCAAAGGACAACCTTCCGGATCTGGCGTTCGATCATGCCCGCATCCTGGCAGATTATTTTTGCATGAACCCGGAAACAGAGATACAGCCTGGTTTGTAACTACCCATAGAGACAGCAATTCTGTGATTTTATTGCCTCTGGACTTTCAAACAGCCTCCCGACAGTAAATCTACAAAAAAATCACTCACTTAACCATTCAGAAACTTGATTGCCCATGAAACTCAGCCGAATTGTGTGCGTAATCAGATTCAGAAAACAGTCTTTAACAGCCAGAAAATAAAAAAACCCGTTCCAACGGATCCATAAAGGGTCAGTCAGGGAATACAGTCTGAACCATATTTCCTGACAACAACCCCGAAAACCACCAGGGCAGCCAGTGCCGCAATAACCATCATCAGAGTAGTACTCATTGCAATCTACCCCCGTATCCGCAATCCCGGCCTCTTTCGCAACCGGATAGACTCGGGAGTCACCTCCACAAGTTCATCGTCATTGATATAGGCAATGCAATCTTCCAGGGTCATGACAGCGGGAGGAGTAAGAATCACAGCCTCATCTGATCCGGAAGCCCGCATGTTGGTCAGTTTCTTCCCCTTGGCAGGATTGACAACCAGATCGGCAGCCCGGCAGTGTTCCCCGATAATCTGCCCCTGATAGAGAGGTGTTCCCGGTTTTATAAACAGCTTGCCCCGATCCTGAAGATTAAATAACGCATAGGCAACAGCAGTGCAAGGTTCTTTCACCACAAGCACTCCGCTGACCCGGTTGATGATATCACCGGCATACGGACCGTATTCTGAAAAAACGTAACTCATCATTCCCATGCCTTTGGTATCCGTCATAAATTCTGAACGGTACCCGAGCAGACCGCGGGTCGGAATAGAAAAAACCATACGCACCATACCATTTTCCGTTCCCATTTCCTCAAGCTGACCTTTAAGCTTGCCAAGTTTTTCTATAACCGGACCCTGGAACTGTTCATCCACATCAACAGTCAGTTTTTCGTATGGCTCCAAAACCTGACCGTTTTCCTCTCTGAAAATAACCTGGGGGCGGGTTACCTGCAACTCATATCCCTCCCTGCGCATCTTTTCAATCAGAATGGACAGGTGCAATTCCCCTCGCCCTGACACCTTGAAACCCACAGCGTCCTGGAGTGGTTCATACTGCAGGGCAACATCGGCAAGTATTTCCCGCTGAAGTCGATCTCCAATATGGCGCGAGGTGACATATTTCCCCTCCTTTCCGGCAAAGGGAGAATCATTGGGAATGAAATTCATGGAAATGGTCGGTGGGTCAATATTAATAAGCGGCAGGGGACGGGGATCGTCCTGGTCTGTAAAAGTGACCCCGACAGTCACATCCTCCATTCCGGCAATGGCAACAATTTCACCCACACCAGCCGATTCAATACTGACCTTTGAGTCACATTCAAACCTGTAGATCTTGGAAATCCGCACCGGCTTAATGCTCCCGTCACGACGGGCCACAACAATGGGTTGATTGATTGCCATCATGCCGTTGATAACTTTGCCGATCCCAAGTCTGCCCAGGTAAGGCGAATAATCAATAGTACCCACCTGCATCTGCAGCGGTTCATCGGACGAACCGACCGGAGCGGGAATATGATCAACAATCATCCGGGACACATGATGCATACTGCCACCGTTTTCCAGAGGGTCCTCGGGATCCAGCAGGGAATAACCCTCCTTGGCAGAAGTATAGACAACAGGAAAATCAAGAATTTCGTCAGGCGCATTCAGTTTGACAAAAAGATCAAAAACCTCATCGATGACCCAGTCACAGCGGGCAGCTGGTTTATCGATCTTATTGATTACGACAATCACGGGAAGATTGTTTTCCAGTGCTTTTTTCAGGACAAAATATGTCTGGGGCATGGGGCCTTCCTGGGCATCCACCAACAGCAATGCCCCATCGGCCATACGCAGCACTCTTTCCACCTGGCCGCCGAAATCCGCATGGCCCGGAGTATCTATAATATTGATCCAGTAATCCTTAAAACGATAGGAGCCGTTTTTGGCGGTAATGGTAATCCCCCGTTCACGCTCGAGGTCCATGGAATCCATCAACCGTTCGGAAACCTCCTGGTTATCCCGAAACATACCGGAATGCTTGAAAAGCTGATCAACCAGGGTTGTCTTGCCATGATCAACATGGGCAATTATAGCCACGTTTCGAATTTTACTCTGTTCCATTATCTGTCCTTGGGGGGGAGATCCTGTGATTTTTAATTGCCATTCGGCATACTGTAAAGGCGGGAAATTTTACCAAAAACGACCAAACTCCTAGCTGAACAGCGCTAAAAATCTTACAGTATAACACATTAATCAAACAATCACAAGTGTTGTCACAAAAAGGAGGGGACCATAATTTTCCCACCCGCAGATCGTTCAAAATTCCATCTTCCGCAGGTTCAGAGTCAATGTCATTAACTTAAGGACAAGATAGTTCAGGAAAGTCCCATTCTGACTTGGCCGAGGGTGTCTGCAGCCAGGACGGCTGCAGTCAAGCCCC
>NZ_JBPLBA010000279.1:0-9389 GCF_054039375.1 Desulfomarina sp.
AAGTGTTGGATTTTTTTTCGTTATTTTCCTTTTTTCCTTTCTGCTTTTGTTGGGGTTGTTTATTTTTTTGCTGTTGCTGTTGCTGTTGCTGTTGCTGTTGCTGTTGCTGTTGCTGTTGCTGTTGCTGTTGCTGTTGCTGTTGCTGTTGCTGTTGCTGTTGCTGTAATTTTTCCAGTTGTTTTTTTATCAGCTTCCTGTTGTGCCGGGCGTCTTTGTCATCCGGATTGAGTTTCAGGGCACTGTCCAGGGACTCCACGGCGTGCTTCCACAGTGAGATTGTCTGTTTTTTATCAATTTTCTGCTGTTGCAGTCCTTTCTGGTAATAGGCATTGCCAAGATTGTAATAGGCTTTCTGCTGTAAATTGATATCACTGCTTTCCAGGCTTTTTGAAAATGAGCTGATGGCATCATCAAACCTGTTGTTTTTATAGGCAGCAGCAGCGAAGTTATAGTGGAGTTTTTCACTATGTGGATTTTTTTTCAGTTCCCTGCGGTAATACTCTGAGGCGGCAATATAATCACCTTTCCTGTAGGCGGTTTCCCCGGTGGATCCGTAACTGTTTTCGGGAGAGCCATGAAAGAGAAGGAATGCAAAAAGCAGGAAAATAAACAGACCTTTTTTCTTCTGAAGACCCACGCGAAATCTGTTGAGAAAGATTTTTCCGGGGAGATGCGGAGTTTTCCTTTCAGTGATAAGAAATTCGCAGATAAGAAACAGCAGCGCCGCAGCCAGGGGAAACTGGAACCGCTCCACCGGGACCTTCTGGCGTCTTTCCGCCAGTTCTTCCCTGGGGACCAGGGTTAGTTTCCTGCGGTAAATTGTCTGCAGTCCTTCGCCGCTTGGCCCCAGGGGTACGTAGAGACCACCGCTTTTTTCGGCAATCCTGCGGAGGGTGCTGTCATCCAGCTTTGATGTGACAAATTTGCCGTCAGGTCCCTTGAGAAAGCCGCCTTCGGGCCTGGGAATCAATTCTCCTCCCGGTGTGCCGACACCAACAGTATAGATGATCAATCCTTTTTCCGCTGCTTTTTGCGCGTCTGCCAGAACATCACCCTGGAGGTTTTCGCCGTCGGTCACAAGGATGAGAATTTTATGGTTGGCATTATTGGTGAGTGTTTTGACGGCAGCTTTTATGACTTCACCGATATTGGTACCGCCCCTGGGGATTATATCGGCAGTTACAGCGTTCAGGGAGTGTTCAAAAGCGTTGTAGTCCAGGGTAAGTGGGCACATGAGAAAAGCGGAACCGGCAAAGGGCATCAGGCCCACCCGGTCCCCGTCAAGCTGGTGGACAAAATCGAGAATACCGTATTTTGCCTTTTTCAGACGATTGGGTTTGATATCCTCCGTGAGCATGGATTTTGACGTATCGAGGGCGAAGAGGATATCGATTCCCTTTCTTTTTATTTCGATCCATCTGGAACCGTATTGGGGGCGGGCCAGGGCGATGAAACAGCAGAAAACGGAGAGAACAAGGAGACAGTTTTTAATACTCCGTTTTCGGCCGGAGAGATTTACTGTCAGTTGGCCGGTCAGTCTGTTGCCGGCAAATTTTTCAAGGGCCACCTGTCTTCGCTGCTGGAGAATGCGAAGGGCGAAAAAGAGCAGCAGGCAGAAAAAGAATCCGGCACCAAGCCATAAAGGTTGAGCGAAATGCATTTTTCAATTCCTCCTACGGCAGTTTCCTGCGGGCAGTATATATTTCGACAGCCAGCAGGAGGAGGGCCGCCAGGACAAGAAAGGAAAAGAGTTCCCGGTAGTGTTCAAATTTTTTAATTTTCCGTGTAGTTGTTTCCATCTGGTTTATTTCATTATAGATTTTCTTTAATGATTCTGTGTCGGTGGCACGAAAATACCTGGCACCGGTCAGGCCTGCAACCTTTGTGAGGGTTTCTTCATCTATATCCACTCTGGCCCGGACAAGTCGCTGGCGTCCAAAGGAGTCAATGACCGGCATGGGAGCCTCTCCCCGTGTGCCCGCTCCGATTGTGTAGACTTTTATTTTCAGGGTATTTGCGGCTTCCGCGGCAATGAGGGGCGGGATGCGGCCCGCGTTGTTCATCCCGTCCGTCAACAGGATGAGAATCCGTGATTTGGATTTATTCTCCCTCAGTCTGTTAGTTCCACTGCCAATGGCGGATCCAATGGCGGTACCGTCTTCCAGCATACCAGTCTGCAGTGATTCCAGTCTTCTTCGCAGCCAGTCATGGTCAAGTGTAAGGGGGCAGACCAGGTAAGGCCGACCGGCAAATGCCAGCAGGCCGATACGGTCATTGGGACGTTCTGAAATAAATTCATCCATCACTTTCTTTACAACTTCCAGGCGGTTTGCCGGTTTTGAATCCAGCGTGAAATCCATCGCCTCCATGGATCCTGAGACATCGACAGCAAGAATAATATCAATACCTGATGCTTCAATTTCAGTGGTACTACTTCCCTGCTGCGGCCTGGCAAGGGCGAGGATCAGACAGGAGAGCACGAGCAGGCGAAAGAGCAGGAGGAGGGTGCCTGGTCGTGCCCTGGGTGTTGTTGCCAGGGCCGCAGCGAGGGTCGTAGAAGAGAATTTCAACGCGGGTGCCTTTCCTTTTCTACCGTAAAGGATAGCGAGAAGGGGAAGCAGAAGCAGAAGCCAGAGGAATTCAGGATGGAGGAATCTCATTGCTGTCCCTCCTTTTTTTGGGTTATCGGTCTGGTCTGTTCGATAAAGGAGGTGATTGATTGTTCTATGGTTTCGATATCTTCCGGGGCGGGTATCCTGTGAGCAAATTTGGCCAGGTCGAGGAGGTAAAAACAGGTTTTCAGGGAATCATACCAGGCTGACGGTATGGCGTTGTTTTCCTGTTCTTCAAGGGCCCGCAGGAATTCAGTACTGGTTTGCCTGGTGCTTTTGCAGCCAAAGCGGGACTCCACGTATTCCCGTAAAACAGCAGAGACCTGTTCCGTATACTGCAGCGGCTGCACTGTTTTTAAACCCTCAGCATTTTTCAGGCCGGCCAGGGCCCGATTCCAGGGAGTGACCTCTGGTGCTTTTGCTTTATGTTTCTTTCGTTTTTTAAAAAAAACAACAAAAGCACAGGAGAAAGCAAGCAATGCAAGGGCAGCGGAGCCGTAAAGCAGCCATGGTGTTTCAGCGGGCAGGGGAACGGGTCCCCGGATGTCCCGCAGTTCAGTTGCGGCCATCCTTTTCTGGCCGGTCTGCTGCAGTCCCGGGCCGGGGAGCGGTCTCAGGGTGTCAGCCGAAACCGGAGAGGCGGCAGGAGACAGGGTGATGCCGGAAAGAAGGAGGATAAAAACAAAAAATCTTTTCATGGCCCAACCCTCCCTTTTCGTTTGCCGAAAAAACCTGTGAGAACAGGAAGGTAGGGAGAATCCGTGCTGAGATTCATTATGTCTATTCCCGCGGAACGCAATATCTTTTTTAACCTTTTCTGTCTGTTGCCGGCCAATTTTCTGTATTGTTTGCGAATACGGGGATCTGAAGTGTCAAGTTCGATCTGTTCTCCATTTTCCGCATCTTCCAGGGTCAACCATCCCACATCGGGAAGACTGAACTCACGGGGATCGTTGACGATAATGGCGATAAGATCGTGGCGTCTGCCGGTAACCTGCAGCTTGGGGTGCAGATCTTTAAGAGATGTTTCGAAATCGCCACCAAAACAGAAATCGGAAAGGAGAAAGGTGACACATTTTCTCCTGATGACCCGGTTGATGAAATCCAGAGGGAGTTTGAGGTCGGTTTTTTTCCCTTTTGGTGAAAAGAAGAGGATTTCACGTATAATTCTGAGGATATGTGTTCTTCCCTTCTGGGGGGGAATATAGAGTTCAGTAAAATCGGTAAAGAGCAGCAGACCCACCTTGTCATTATTTTTTACCGCTGAAAAGGCAAGGACTGAACCCACCTCCGCCATCAGTTCACGCTTGGATATCTCGCCGGAACCGAAATCACCGGAGCCACTGATATCAATGAGCAGCATGATGGTCAGTTCCCTTTCTTCCGTGAACTTTTTCACATGGGGAATTCCGGTGCGGGCTGTTACATTCCAGTCGATGGAGCGGATATCATCCCCGGGAACGTATTCCCGCACTTCGTCAAAGTTCATCCCCCGGCCCTTGAAAACAGACTGGTAGCTTCCCGCCAGGCTGTCGTTGACAAGCCTTTTGGTGCGGACTTCGATTCGACGGACCTGTTTGAGGATTTTTCTGGTGAGTTCGCTGTCCATTTTTCCGTTCTATGGTACCGGTACAGTGTCCAGAATTTTTCTGATGATATCCTCGCTGTTGATACCTTCAGCCTCCGCCTCGTAGCTGATGCGTATGCGATGGCGCATTACGTCTACAGCACTGGTTTTTACATCATCCGGGGTGACATAACCTCGTCCTGCCAGAAAGGCAAGGCTGCGGGCGACTGCTTTGAGATTGATTGTTGCCCTGGGAGAGGCTCCCGTTTCGATATAATCCTTCAGGTCAAGCTGAAAACTGCCGGGATCACGGGTGGCATAGACAAGAGAGACGATATAGTCCTTGATCTTGTCGTCCATGTAGATTGTGTTGACAACTGCTCTGGAGGCAAGAATATCATCCGGGGTAACAATGGGCAGGATGTCGATTTCACTGTCGGTCCCGTCAAAGGAGTCCAGGATACGGCGTTCTTCGGCCATGGTAGGATAGTCGACCACCACCTTGAGCATAAATCGGTCAACCTGGGCCTCCGGCAACGGATAGGTGCCTTCCTGTTCAATGGGGTTCTGGGTGGCAAGGACCAGGAACAGTTCAGGCAGGGGGAAACTTTTTTCTCCGATTGTCACCTGTTTTTCCTGCATGGCTTCAAGCAGAGCAGACTGCACCTTGGCCGGCGCCCGGTTGATTTCGTCCGCCAGGATGAGGGAAGCGAAGATCGGTCCCTGTTTGACCTCGAAACTCGTCTGACGGGGGTTGTAGATTTCCGTGCCGATAATATCGGCAGGCAGCATGTCCGGGGTAAACTGGAGACGGCGAAAATCGGTCTGCACTGCCTTTGCCAGGGTCTTGACCGCCAGGGTTTTGGCAAGACCGGGCAACCCTTCCAGCAGAATATGTCCGCCGGTTAAAAGACCGATCAGTAATCTGTCCAGCAGATGTTCCTGGCCGATGATCACTTTGGCCAGTTCTCGGCGCAGGGGGGCGACCCAGGCGGATCCAAGTCGGACTGCTTCATTGATTTCCTGGACAGAACTGTATATGTCACTGTCGCTGTTTCTGGTAACGGCTGGTGGCTGTGTCTGCATAACTGTTCCTTCTCTCTTGTTTGCTTGTAACCTAAATCCTGCACTTCAGAAAATGAAAAAATGTAATTATTGTCTTATTTCAGTATGTTATGATATGTTTAGCGGATTTGGCCATTCACTTTTTGAGTGAATGTAAATTTTTTCATTTTCTTTGCCCTGCGGGATTGGCAATTTTACCGAACCCGGAGTCTCGCAGGATCGCTTACCTGCTTCCGTTTGACCGTTGAATTCAATTGACTATACCACGGAATAATTACGTATTCCTTTCATAAGTATTACAATGTTGTAATGATGAGATAATCTGAAGGGTTCCGGGGGCAGTTTGCAGTCAGGGTCAATGGCTTCAGGCGGTCGTTGTCGGCAGCCGGATAGTGAAAACCGCTCCCGTACGGCCATCCTGAAGGGAGGAGGCCCTGACACTGCCCTGATGATGGGTGACGATGGTCTGGACAATATACAGGCCCAGACCGAGGTGTGGCCTGCTTCCCTTCTGTTGCCTGAAGGAGACCATGGAGGAGAAGATCTGGGTTTCAAATTCCGGAGGAATGGGTGGCCCCTCATTAATGACCATGAGTTCCAGAAAGTCATATTCCTGCCGGAGGTTGATTTCTATGGGTGTCTCCTCAATATGAAAACTGATGGCGTTTTCAATGAGTTTGTCGAGCATCTGGCGGATACGTGCCGGATCCCCGTGGAGTAAATGGGGGGATTGCGGGGAATTGTAAACAAAAGTGATACCGGGAAAGGCCTGCTTCCAGCCGTGATTCAGCCACATCTCAATTGCCCGGCTCAGATCAAAATCTTCCTTGAAATCGTGGGCCAGAGCCTCGCCGAGGTTTGTGGCATCGCGAACGGCTGTCAGCAGGGTTTCCAGGCGTTCAATGTCATCCAGGGCCCAGTCGAGATAGTCCCGGATCCGGGGGGATGGATCATTCATCTCCTGGGCCATATTTTTCAAAGAAGCCGAGATGCCCGCCAGGGGAGTTCTGATTTCATGCTCCAGATTGTCGGCCATTTTTTCCCGGTATTCAATCTGGCTTTTCAGCTGGTCAAGCATGGATGAGAGAGTACGGGAAAGGTCACCGATTTCATCGCCGGCAGAAGAGGGATCAATGGTTGTGATGATCTGGCCGTTGCTGCTGATGGCCCGCGACGCCTGGTTGCCCAGCTTCCGGATGCGGGAGGAGAGGCGGGAGGCAAAAAGGAGCAGGCCGAATCCTCCGATGACAAAGGCAAGAACGGTAAAAGTGAGAGATTCCTCTATGACCTTATTCTGCAGGGCGAGAATGGAGTTTGTTGTCTGTTCAACCACCACAGCCCCCACGATTTTGTCCTGTTCCAGCAGGGGTACTATGGCTGCCATTATTTCCACCTGCTGTTGTTTGGGGAAATAGCTGGTGACAGAACTTTTTCCCTCCAGACCTTCTTTTATGCCTTTAAGATCAAGGGTGGTGGGTTGGGGACGCGGAGTGACGATGTTGACTGAAAATGGCTGGGTAAACAGGCGGTAGAGTGGGGAGAGGATGGCATAAATTTTTGCGTGAAGACTCTCAAGAATTGTTGTTTCCTTTTTCTTTTTACTGGTTTGTGCGGTAAGTGAGCCATAACTGGCTCGTATTCTCTGGTTGGTGTCGACGATCAGTACCCGTGAATGGGGTCGGTCAAAGGACTTGAGCAGTTTTTCTATGGTTGTGGATTCCGACAGAAGCCAGCCAAGTTTATCAGCACTCTCCGTGGCCGCTGTACCGATCAGGCAGGTTATTGTTCTTTCCTTTTCGTCATCCACATCACCGATGGCAAAGGCAAGCTTCTGACCGATAAATTTCATGGGAATTCTCAGCTCAATAATGTAGCCATCGTCAGTTTCTTCCCACATGCCCTGTATGGCCGGTTCCATTCGCAGGGGAATGGCAGCGAACCGGTATCGGGGCATGAGAAAGCCGTTTATCCAGCCTGGTTTTGCTGTGGTTACGAGATAGCGGTGCATCCTGCCGCTTTTATCTTCAATACCTATCTGCAGATGGTCTGAACGGTTCAGGCGAAGGGAGTTGGGATCCCGGTAGACGATTTTATCGTCTGTCACAAGGAAGAGAGCATACAGATATTTTCCTCGTACTCCCACCAGGTGCTTGAAGTGAAGAGAGTCAGGGGTATAGTTGTAGTTTTTTGCAACAAAAAGGATGTGTTCTTTGCCAAAGGCCCTTGCTTCCGACAGAAACGGCTGCCAGTCATCAGTTTTGCCGTTCAACCGCATGGGATTGGTCAGTTTGTAAATATAAAGGTCTTTTGCCGGGTCTAGGGAATGGAAAATTTCCCTGTCAAACAGGCCTGTTCTCCCACCAAGAGCTGAAGATACGGCACGGGCGGCAAAGAGCAGAGTTCTTTTCCGGCTCTCCACCAGGTCTTTTTTGATGATGTCGCTGAATCGGAAACCGATAAGGGGGATCAGCAGGAGCAGCAGGGAGACAAGGGTCAGTTTCAGTCGTAGAGAAAATCGCATTGATTAATCGATAAGCCAGCGGTATCCCATACCGTATTCGGTCCTGATGCTGTCAAAACCGGGATCCGCCTCCCTGAATTTATCCCTGATCCTTCTGATATGGGCGGTAATCGCATTGTTGGTGACAACCGCGTTGGCCGCTTCCATCAGCTGTTCATGGGATTTGACATGACCGGGTATCCTGACGAGAGAGTGCAGGATCCAGAATTCGGTGAGGGTCAGGGGAATAAGGTGCTCCTGCCAGAAGACCTGTTTTCTCTCCTCATTGATCTGCAGGTTACCGACATGGGTAATATGGTCATTTTTTTCAGAATGCATCTCCCCCTTCAGGGATTCCACGATCTTGAAGAGGGCGGAAATTCGAATCGGCAGGAAATCAAGGGTTGTTGTGTCCTTGGTCAGGTAGTCCCAGGCACCGAGACGCAGGCCGGAAACCCGGTCCAGGTCGGAGTCTCTTGCCGTCAGAAAGATAATGGGGATTGTGGGGGAAAGCTGGCGGAGTTCCCGACACAGGTCAAACCCGCCTTCCATTTCATCCTGCAGCATCACGTCAAGGATGGCAAGATCAGGGAGGCTGTTTTTAAAGGCGGCCAGTGCCCGGGGGCGGTCCGGATAACTCTGCACTCTGTACCCTTCACGTTCGAGGGCCTGGGAATAGTTGGCGCGCAGAGAATCATCGTCTTCAACAAGGGCGACTGTATAAATCATTGTTTTTTGGGGAGTTGAATGAGTTCCGTTGTTTCAGGGTATCTTGAATAATTGTTTTTTAGATTCCCTGTTCCCTGTTATTGAACAAAAAAACTTATTTTTCAAGGTACATTCAAATTTAAATCTGATTACGTATGAAACTCAGCCTGTTATTTGTGAGTCTGGGGATTGGGCCTGTTTTATCAGGCGTATTTCAAAAATCATAGTAGACTGATTATAAAATGATCTGGACTGACACTTTTTCATTTAAATTCCTTATCAATTGAGATTTCCAGTGATTTTTGACCGTAGGCTAGCCTGATAAAACAGGTACATCCATAATTTGGCTGAGTTTCATGGGTAATCAAGATTATTTATTATTATAGCAGCGAATAAGAGGTGTTTTTAAAAAATACCTTACATGCAATTACTCGCGGGGGCCGCAACCGGACGATTTCATTTCCCCTGCGCCTCGATCTCGAACATAATGTATCATTTCTGGACGAACACTTGTTGATAACGGCTTGAAGTACACGAATACGTCAGCGCCGTCGAACCCCGTATATCCGTGGTAAACTTGCCAATTGCAGAATTCAGGTCGTATTATACCCCGAATATGCAAAAAAAGCTTTATTTTGATTGCAAATGATTATCTTTATCAGAAGGTTTGCGTGGTTATGAGCAATTATGATGAAAAGAGGGTTGATTGCCGACGATTATTCCGGCAAATTTATATCCTGTTCCCTGCGGAACCTGGTCACATGCCCAGGTTTTCAGGTGTCAGGCAGAGCTTTGTTTGTGATTAAGAAAATAATTTCTTTTAGGTAAACCCCCGGCTTTGCCGGGGGACAATAACAGTTTGACAGTTCCTGCAAAATGAAGAAGCCTCCAGTTTCGTGGACCGCTTAAAGTCACGAGAAGGAGGCTTCAATGAACA
>NZ_JBPLBA010000280.1:0-21971 GCF_054039375.1 Desulfomarina sp.
TAAATACAGTCTTCTGACATCTTTTTTTCTGGAGTATAAGTTTATTGATGTGGCCTACGATCAATCCACTCAGATAGATAACAATTCACATTTTATCTATGGTGGCATTAAATGGGATACCACGGAAAAACTGGCTATGCTTTTTAAAGTCGGATATCAGAATAAGAAATTTGATGACAATTCACTTGGCCAGGAAGATTTTGACGGTATTGCCTTTGATCTTCAGTTCACTTATCGTTATTCAGAGAAGACAACCATGTCTCTTGACATGTACAGAACAAATGAAGAGACAGATAATTTTCAGGCCAGTGATAAAACCGTTGTAGGTTCGGTTTTCGGATATAAACAAAAATTTACTGAACGTTTAAGTGGCAGTTTTGATTTCACCTATGAAAATTCCGACTATTCGAACCTGCATACAGTTACAGCTGAAGACCGAGATGACTGGACCATAGTTCTGCGCCCGGCTGGTCAGTATCTTTTCCGGGACTGGTTGATGTTTGAGCTGGCTTACCAGTATGAACGCAGAGAATCGACTGATGATTTCTTTGACTATGACTCCAATTCGGTTATCTTTTCAATTAACCTGGCATTATAAGACGTCATTTTGCTTTAACGGGAACCACGCACAGGCATAGCAGCTTTTCACGGTGTTGTTTGCCCGTATAGGTCAACTGCATCGCATAAAAATCTTGTAAAGGTTTGTGGTATCTGTGAGTGGTTACGTTTTAACGAAGTAAAAGTTGCCCCGTACTGTAGGTATATTATATACTCACTGTATGGGTTTTTTTATTTCTGGTTACCAATCAAATTCAGCCGGATTTGGAATGTGCCTGCTTTATCGGGTTGGCCTGCGGTCAAAAATCACTGGAAATCTTAATTGATAAGGAATTCAAATGAAAAGTGTCAGTCCAGATTATTTTTAAACCAATATAATGTGATTTTTGAAATACGCCTGATAAAACAGGCACATCCCCAGACTCCCAAACAGCAGGCTGAGTTTTGTCCATAATCAGATTTTTATTTGAACCGCATCGGGCTGTGAAATGTTCTGAAAGGATGGATGATTATGAAAAGAACGATAATTTTGTTGATTCTGACTTTAAATATGTTTTCTGGAGTAGCCGGACCTGTGCTGGCTGATGATTATCGTACCGGGCCCGGTGATGTCCTCAAAATCATAGTGTATGACAATGATGATTTGACGGCGAAGGTTCGTATTTCCGATGCCGGAACAATAGTCATGCCCCTTCTGGGGCGGATCGACATCAATAAGTTGACGATAGATCAGATCACTGAAAAAATTACCCGCCTTCTTGCCGATGGATATCTTGTCAATCCACAGGTGAATGTATTTGTAGAGGAATACAGATCTAAAAAAGTTGTAGTTCTGGGAAATGTCAGAAGGCCCGGGATAACGGAACTGACAGGACCAATTACTTTCCTGGAATTGATTTCCCGGTCCGGCGGGCTTGAAAAGGATGCCGGAGATACCGCGACTATCCAGCGGAAAGAGGATGGTGGAGAGAAGGTGATTGTTATTGACTTGAGGGCCCTTATAGAAAGGGGCGATCTTTCTCAAAATATAGTTATACGGGATGGAGATACGGTTTTTATTTCAAAGGCTGGAATGTGTTTTATTACCGGTGAGGTCAATTCTCCCGGAACCTATCCATGCGGGGATAATGGTACTGTGCTGAAACTGGTTGCCCTGTCTGGAGGTTTTACGGGTAAGGCTTCAAAATCAGGAATAAATATTGTACGAATAATAAACAATAAAAAAACAGTAATAGAGGATGTGGATCTGAGTACGCCTCTCGTGGACAACGATGTGGTTGTTGTTCCGGAAAGCTTTTTTTAGAGTAACTACTCACAGGTACCCCAGCTTTTCACGGTCTCTTTCGTCCGCATAGGTAGGTAAAAGCGAACAAAAGAGCCTGCAAAAATCTGCGGCAGGTGAGCAATTACAGTTCAGAGGTAATAAAATCATATAATTGCTACCCCTGTGAGTAGTTATTTTTTAGATTAAGTTAATGGCATTGGATTGTAATGAACCCAGGTGTATTAACGGCTGAGCTATTTTACCCAGTCAGCCTGGGTTGATCTAAAAAGGCAATGAATTCAGAAATCATCTCAATGCAGAAGGAAAGAAGGTTTTTATGGAGAACTCGCCATACTGGGAACTGATAGACGATGGAGATGATGGGGGAATTGATCTCAAGACATATATTGGCATCATCAGGAAGAGGTGGGGGCTTGTTCTTTCAGTGGTGTGTTTTGTTTTGCTTGTGACAGTAGTGGTCACATACACGACGACTCCCATTTATACATCTTCATCGCAGGTTTTGATTGAGAGAAATTACGGCAAATCGGCACTTGAATCAAATTATTACCGATATGAACCTGATTTTCTTGATACCCAGTCGGAGATCATTAAAAGTGAAAATGTTGCGCTTAAAGTGGTCAGGCATCTTCAGCTTGCAACGAAATATCATCATTATTTTTTCAACCAGTCCTCTGATGAGCAGTCCGTTGTCGGTCTGGTAAAAAAGAAAATTGTCCATTTTGTAGAAACGGGTCTCTCTTTTATTGCCGGGACAGGAAGAGAACAGAATAAAGGGGACCGTTCAGATGGGATAATTCCCGTTGAGCCGAAAAGCGATGAGGAAATCATAGCTTCAATCATCAGATCGGGGCTCAGTGTTACTCCTTTGAAAAACACCAAAATTGTGACCATCTCCTTTCGTTCGAGGAATCCTGCCATCGCGAAGATTGTGGTGGATGCGGTGGTGAAAGCGTATATGGATGAGATGCTCGATATTAAGTTGAGCACCAGCAGCTATTCCCTGAAATGGATGACTGAGAAAGCGGCCGAAGAAAGAGACAAACTTGAACGGTCTGAAAGAGAACTGCAGAAATTCATGCGGGAGAATGATCTTGTTACCGTTGAAAACCGGTTGACTATTCTCCCTCAGAAACTTTCAGAATTCGGCAGTCAGCTCTCGAAAGCGGAAACAGAAAAAAACGAACTGCAGGACCTTCTCGAACAGATTGAGTCGGCTGGCAATGAAATTGAAAAACTGGAAAGGATTCCTCAGTTTGCCCAGGATGCTGTCCTGAAAAATATTCGTGAGCGAATTTACAAGGCCAATCAGAATATTCAGGAGCTCTCAAAAAAATATGGCAGAAAACATCCGGTAATGATAAGGGCCCGTGATGAATTGAGGATCCTGAAACAGGAAAAACGGTTTGAAATAGACCGTGTGGTATCAACGATCAAGAATTCCTATGAACTGGCGGTATCAAAGGAGAAAAGTTTAAAGAAACTGCTGGAGACAACCAAGCGTGAAATGTTGAATCTGAATGAGAAATTTATGCAGTATTCCATCATGAAACGAGATGTGGACAGCAATCGTGTTCTCTATGACACTCTGCAGACAAGTATCAAAAAGCAGGGGGTAACGGAACAATCCCAGAGCGTTAATATATGGGTTATAAAAAAAGCTGCTCTTCCTGTGGTCCCGTCCAAACCAAATAAGAAATATAATTTAATTGTCGGCCTTATAATCGGAATCTGTGGAGGACTCGGCCTGGCCTTTCTCGTTGATTATCTGGACAATACCATCAACAGTGTCAGGCAGATTGAGGAAAAGTTCGGCCTGACGGTTCTGGGCTCTATTGAAGAGTTGAAGGGTAAAGATAAAAATATTGACACGTTTATTCTTTACAATCCTCTTTCTCCCATTGCTGAAAGCTATCGCCTGATCCGTTCTGCCCTGCTCCTGTCAAAAGCAGATCATCCGCCCAAGGTTGTATTGATCACCAGTATGAATAAATCCGAGGGAAAGACAGCCACCGTAACTAATCTCGCAAGAATGCTGGCCAAAGGTAAGAAAAATGTGCTGGTTGTTGACTGTGATCTCAGGCGCCCGAGAATGCATTCTCTTCTCGGAATGCCCAATGATCTTGGTCTGAGTTCTTATCTTACCGGAAATACAGAAAAATGTCCTCTTCTGCAGGTTAGAGATGAAGGGTACTGCCTGATTCCTGCAGGGCCTGTTCCACCTGATCCTTCTGAATTACTGGGTTCACTGAAAATGAAGAACCTTCTGGAGATGATGGCTGAAAAATATGATTTCCTGCTCCTTGATTCTCCACCGGTTGGAGCGGTAACTGACAGCCTTACTCTCAGTCAGTATGTTGATGGTACTATTCTGGTTGTTAAGGCCGGCAGTACAACACTTGAGATGTTTGAGAGTGGTGTTAAAAAGATGCACGATATCAATGCACATATACTCGGAGTTGTGCTCAACGGATTGAAAATGGAAGAGAAAAATTCGTATCAGTATGGATATTCCAGCTACTATGCATCCGACGATGACTGATACGGTTCAGAGGTAATAAAATCACAGAGTTGCTACCCCTGTGACCAATTACACCCGAGGTTACCGGAATGAAACGGATCTCATCTGCACTGTTTCTCTTTACACTTGTCTTTGCTCCGCTGGCCTTTGGAACAGTTGAAGCATGGTCTCTTTCAGTTCTTGAGATCAGCACAGCTGCAGCGTTTT
Organism: Desulfomarina sp.; assembly: GCF_054039375.1. NCBI lineage: Bacteria > Pseudomonadati > Thermodesulfobacteriota > Desulfobulbia > Desulfobulbales > Desulfobulbaceae > Desulfomarina > Desulfomarina sp. The sequence continues at coordinate 4,572 of NZ_JBPLBA010000280.1, forward strand.
TACTGTTTTATCTTGCCGCCTGGCTCCATAAAGATTCAACGCTGAAAGTTCCGGGAACCCTGCCGCTTGTCCTGCTGCTGGGTATCATTGGATTCCAGCTCCTGCCATTGCCCATATCTGTTGTAAAAATCCTTTCACCGGAAACATACGAGGTTTATTCACCTCTTTTCCAGGTCGGTCATGAACAGAACTGGCTCCCCCTTTCCGTCAATCAGAGGGCTACTCTCCATGAACTGCTGCGGTTTGGATCATACGGTTTGCTCTATGTTCTTACCGTGCAGTTATTGAGTGAGCCCGGACGTCTGAGGAAAACTGCCGGTGTGGTTGTTTTTCTCGGTTCGGCCATTGCCCTGCTGGCACTGATTCAGAATGTCGGCTCTCCTGACAAAATATACTGGTTAAGGAAGGTTCCGGCCAATGCAAGTCCTTTCGGTCCCTGGATTAATCCTAACCAGTTTGCCGGATATATGGAGCTTGTCAGTCCACTGGCCTTTGGTCTTTTTCTCTTTTATCGTCCCAGGGTGCGAGGACATGAATCTTTTCGTGAAAAATTTGTAACATTCTTTACCATTCCCCGTATTCACCTGTATCTCTTTCTCTGGTTTGCAGCCTCCCTGATGGTTTTTTCAGTTTTCGTCAGCCTGTGCCGGGGCGGTATACTGGCAATAATTGGTGGGGGAGTAACTTTTTTCCTTTTGTACAGGAGAAAATTTCCCGGGCGGAGCAGCTATTTTTTCCTGACTCTGGCTGTTGCAGTCGTTCTGGCTGTTTCATGGTTTGGCTGGGATATTATCCTTTCCGAGTTTAACCAGAAAATTGACAGTGCGGGACATATACGGGAGGGACGTCTTCTTCTCTGGCAGGATACGCTTGCTCTTATCAGAGATTTCCCTCTTTTTGGAGCTGGATTCGGTTCATTCATTCATATTTATCCACTGTATAAAACCTTTGCCGGTAACCTGATTTATGATCATGCCCACAATGACTATCTCGAACTGTTGACCGATGGAGGCATTGTCAGTCTGCTGCTTGCTGCCTGGTTTGTTATCAGTATTCTTGTGCATGGCTGGGAAATGATCCGCAGAAGACGTGACAGATATGCTGTTTTTCTTGGGATTGGGGCGATCAGCGGAATAATCTCTCTTCTGGTACACAGCATGACGGATTTTAACCTGCACAACGGGGCCGTGGGGTATTATTTCTTTTTTCTTCTGGGCCTGCTGGTTGCGTCTGTTAATACCAGATTCAGTTATGGCAGTTCGGCCAGCCTTTTGAAAAAACAGTCTCCGGGATTGACTGTACCGGCTGTTATCATTGGTCTGGCCTGGTGTGTTTTCCTGGTTATTTTCCAGGTTGGTTCATACCGTGCGTGGTCCGGGTATGAAAGTATAGAAAATATTTATGTCAATCCTCATCTTGGCAGGAAATTTCTCTGGAAAATTGCGAAGACCATGGATAAAGCTGAACGACAGGATCCTTTCCAGGGATTGTATTCTTATAAGAATGGAACAGCGTTGTGGTATATGGGAGAGAAGGAGGCCGCACTTGAAAAATATATTCTTGCATTTCGTAAAAATCCCCTTGAAGGCATATTTCTTCAACAACTTGGTCTGCTTCAGAGGGATGAAAGGATAGCGGAAAAACTGCTTGAGGAGGGGTACAGGCGCACTCTTAATAAGGATATCCTGATTGCGAGTTATGTGGAGTGGCTGTTATGGCGGGGACGGCGGCTCAGGGCAATTGAGGTGCTGTCCCGCAGCATGCATGATGCTCCCGGCCAGGCAGTAGCCTGGATTGGCCTGTTGAGAGAATACTCTTTCAGTCATGAAGAACTTGAAAAAATAATACCAGAAAATTCAAAGACCTGGGTGAGTTTTGGCCGCCATTTATCAAGCATCGGACTCGAAAAAGAGGCCGTATATTTTTTTGACAGGGCAGAAAAACTCCTGATGGTAGAAAAGAATCCTCCTATGGAAAGCTATCGCAACCTTATCAGTTTTTTTTCCCGCCATGGTTTTTACGCGCGGGCACTTACTGTTTTGCGCCGGGCTGTTGAAAAACTTCCCGATGAGCCCTATTTTCATCTTCTGCTCGGAGAGTATTATCAGAAAGAGAATATTGTCTATCGTGCGAAAGAAGAATTTGAGCGGGTTCTGTTTCTCGATCCGGGCAATAAAAAAGCTGTACAGGCTTTAAGAAAGCTTGGTTTCGCAGACAGTTACTGATTCTGGGGAGAAGGTTCTATATTATGAGCGGTCAGTCGGTGATATGTTTCTCGGTAAACTGAGCCATCAGTTCATGGATGTTATATGGGGGGCGGATTTTGAAATAGTGGTCAACTATGGCATGCCCCATCTCATGGGCAAGGACACGCAGTCTTGCATCATCAACAGAGATATAAATTGTATCTTCTGAGAGGGAATAATAAGCGATATGATTCACTTTTTTATGGTATTTTCGTTTGTATACTGCCGAAACTTCGTCGGCATCTTTGAGTAATACAACATGGATATGCATGTTGTTCGGGAACATGTTGAGAACAACTTCCGCCTTTTCAATCAGGGTATCAAGTTTGGCGAGAACCTCGTCTTCCACGGTCACGATATTTTTTTTCCTGACAATGTAGTTGAGCTTGCGGGTCAGCCGGATTTGATCATTGAAATCATTTAGAAGTTGTCTGTTGGTATAGTGAAGGGTCGTGTATCTGCTTTTTGCCTCTCTGGCCATTCCCGGGGTCGGCATACAGTGGAGGCAGACCAGGAAAAGAAACAGATACGCAGCAGTTTTATTGTAACTACTCACAAGGGCACCAACTATATGATTTTATAACCTCTGCACAATTATGTTTTATTCATCCCGAAGAGTATATGATGAGCAGATTGACTGAATTTTTTTATTGTTTTCTTCAATATTCCACAGGATGGCTTTCATATTTTTCTTGTGATCTTCGGGTAAAGTGGAGGATTCAGTATCAGCCTGTTTAAGGAGAGTTTTTATGGCTTCTGTGTGAATAGTCAGTTTTTTGATAGTTTCTGACAGGTCCCTGTTAAAGGTGTTGATCTGTCTGGCCAGTTCCTTGCCTTCATCCCTGTAACGCAGATGAATAACATCGCTTAGGTCCCTGTTGAGCATTTTTGCAAGGGTTTTTTCAAAACGAAACAGGGGGCCGGCAATACGGTGGGTGATCAGCATCGCGGCAATGGTTATGAATATTGCCCCCAGTACGATAAAGATCCAGTGGGCTGTTAGAATGGATTTGAGCAGCATGAACGGAGTTCGTCCCAGCTGGAGGTCGCTGTTGGTATAGGAAATGGTCAGAGTATCTGCAGAGAAATAACCGAGGAGTATTATGAAAAAGAGACATCCGCCGGTGACGAAAAGGAAATAACCGAAAATCAGTTTTCCCTGGAGCTCTTTTTTTATGAAGATATTTCTTCTCTTATACTGTTTTGTCATGGTCATTTTTTTTCTTTTGGCTGATAAATGGTTATGGAGGCATTTTTCTTCAGATCCGCAAGCCAATTCTGCATTTGCCGTTCACGTTTGAATTCGACAAGAATATCGCGGATTTTTTCCCGTTTCTGATGTGAAACAGTGCCCGCCGGGGATGGTTCAATTTTATCAAGGCGTATAGCATATTTTTCGCTTCCGGTGTCCGCTGTAATTCTGTATTCACCGGGAGAGAGTGAGAAGAGGGTGAGTCTCAGCGGAAGAGCAAGGTCATCAAAAAGAACTGTATTGGTGATTCCCGGTGCTGTTGTGATTTGGTCCGAGGATTTGGGAATGGAGTTGAGCTGGGTGTAGGTCACAAGTTTTCCGGAAAAAGAGAGATACCGGTCAATTTCCTTGTCACTGACTGAAACCGTGATTTTACTGTTCTGGCGATCCAGAAGGACTTTTATAAGGGAGTTTTCATAATAATTCTGTAAAGCTTCTCTGAATGAAGGTTCCCTGTCGATACCCTGGCGTTGAGCTTCCTGGAGGAGGAGTTCACGGGTTATGACTTCATCGACCACGTCAGGCAGGTCTTGAGAATGATAACCGAACTTTCCATACCGAGATTCAATTGTTTTTCTTGCGAGATTGTGGCCGTTGACTGTTACAGCAATGTCAGTCTGTGGTGCCGGTTTATCCGGCAGCAGGAAGAAAAATGAAAAGAAGGTTATTGCCAGAACGATGGCAATGATGAAATAGATATATTTCATGGTGTGTTGTGTTCACTAAAAAGAGGTTGTTTTACAATTTCCGGTCCGCATTAATCCCATTTTGCGGGTACTGCTTTATGTAACTACTGCTTTGTTGTGTCCTGATTCCAGACCAGTGGCAGAAGAGATCGTCAAAAGTTGAAGTATCTGCGAATAATTACTATTTTATATCTAAATCCTGCAATTAGCAAGTTCGGAGTCTGCGTTTACCTGCATGAGCTGCATGCTTTTACGACAGCAGATAGGCAGCGATACCTATGGCGGCAAGCCAGAGATTAGTTATATTCGAAACAGTGATATTGAGAATTGCCCCCAGCCTGTTTCCTCTTCTCAGTAAAACAATACAGGATTTAAATTCTGGCCAGCTTGTCAGGCTGGCGAGGACCACAAAACCTATTACTCCTTTGGGTGCGTGGGAATTTGCTGCAGCAAAAGAGACAACAGGATCGAGAAAATAGCCGGTAATCGTAAGAATCAGAATAGACGGTAAAAGCCAGAAAGATGGGTTGAAGGAAAAATCTTCATCCTCTTCTTTTCCTGGTTCCTGGGGACGGAAAAAGAAAAAGAGCAGGGAGAGAGGCACAACAATCGCCAGCCACCAGGAGTAAAGAGATGGCGCAAGCAGGAAAAATCCAGCAGCAAGCAGGGCCGTGGTGCAGAGTGTTACCATACTGTATACCCTGTGAACTGAAAAGGTTTTTACAAACTGATGGCAGAGCAGGGTTGCCGTAATCAGCAATATTGGATTCATAAAATTGGAACCCAGTGGTGTTGATGCCGCAAAAACTATATCGTCGGCAAAGAGACCAGCCAGGAGGCAGATGGCTTCCGGGCCATTAGTTATGAATCCGGTCAGTGTACCGATTCCTTTTTTCTTTTTCAGGCACTCAATAATGATTTCCACGGCCAGGGAAATAAGAAGCATTTCCACTATAACGCCACCGGCCCCTATAAAAGTAAGGTTCAGGTTGCCATCAAACAGCAGGGCCGAGCCGCAGAAGAAGGCCAATACAAGTATCCAGATGATGAGATCCAGTTTTCCGATAGAACTGACAAGAAATGTTTTCAAGGTCTTCTGAGTTTTTCCTTATGGCGGGAGATGAAATCCTCGATTGACTTTCTGTTGAGATAAATGGAGCTGAGGGTTTCTTTTCCTATTACAAGTGCAGGTATCATTCGGATCCCGGTCTCCATAAACCTGAGAGGTGAACTCATGATATCAACTTCTTCAACATCTATATTACGGTCTTCCCCGATGATTGCCCGGAGGTATTTTCCCGCCAGAAAACATCTGGGACAGAGTTTGGAGCGATAGTAGGTTATTTTTATTTTTTTTTCCATGGCAGTTGCAATAATGAACAGATGTTAATCCGGAGTAGAGTGTTGCCCGGCAGGATACATGATGTTTATTTTTTTCTCAACAAACGAGTGGGATGAGAATTTAAAAGCGGCGATTTCCTGGAAAACCTATGGTATACTGAACACAGGAGATTTGTTTTTCGTTTCAAGGTACCCTTCAGTCAGATCCGAGGAAAAGGAGGTAAAATGTATATTCTGGAGCACATGACTCCTGATCCGATCACAGTTTCTTCGGAGATATTTATTCCCGAGGCCCGTTTGCTTCTAAATGAAAATGATTTCAGGCATCTGCCGGTTGTTGACGGGGACAGGAAACTGATTGGTATTATTACGGATCGGGATTTGAGATCGGCGTATCCCTCATCGGTTACCTCGAAAAGTGAGCGTATGTTGATATACGCGAGGGTTGAAAAGACCAGGGTGGCTGAAATTATGACCACTTCCTGTTCGACCCTGGGGCCTGATGCCACCATTGATGACGCTCTGCTGATTTTTGACCGGGACAAAGTAGGTGGCATTCCGGTGGTCAGCGAGGAAGGAGTGGTTATTGGTATTTTTTCCATGCGTGATCTTACAGCAGCCTACAGGAAATTGTTTGGAGTTGAGGAAAAAGGTTCCATGCTGATTACGGTTGAAGATGACGGCAGAGAGACTTTAATGAGTGAACTTGTTTTACTGCTTGAAGAGAACTCAATCCCCCTTACCCGACTGATCCGGCTCCGACACTGGCAGGAGGGTGCCAGAATCTACATGAGGGTAAATACCCTGAGGCCGGGTATGGTCAACAAACTGCTGATCAGAAATGGTTTTATTCCCCTTACACCGTAATCTGGACAGCTTTGCCGCCGTATCTGTCCGCAACATGTTACCTCAATGTCGTTAATTTAAGGATAAAATGGGATTCATCGCTTAAGTTAATGACATTGATATGTACCTGGAAATTTCAGAGAAGGAACAGGAAAAATCAGTGGAGAGTGAACAGAACCATTGCAGGAGATGTGGAAATTGCTGCAGACAGGGAGGGCCGGCACTTCATACACAGGATCTGGAGTTGATTCGGTCCGGACGGCTTCCCGTGAGAAGTCTCATTACTGTTAAAAAAGGAGAACTTGCATATAATCCCATATTAGAGAAGGTCTGTCCCGCCGGAGTTGAGCTGGTGAAGATAAGGGGTAGTGGCAGGCAATGGGACTGTTGTTTCTATGATGAAAAAAAGGGCTGCACCATTTATGAAGACAGACCCAGAGCCTGCCGGGTTCTTAAATGCTGGGATACGGAAGAAATTATTGCTCTTGTGGAAAAGGAAACGCTGACCCGTTTTGATATTCTTAAAGGGGATGATTCGCTGGTGGCTGTCATCAGGGAGCACGAGCGGATATGCCCCTGTCCAGATTTTGAGTATCTTCAGCAGAATATTGGGAAATTGACAGATCGGGAAAAAAAGGAACTGGAAAAGCTTGTACGAAATGATCTTCGTTTCCGGGCCAGGATTATTGAAGATTTTACCCTTGATCTGAACAGGGAACTCTTTTATTTCGGCAGACCTCTTTTTCATCTGCTTCAATCCATGGGAGTTGGGACCAGCGAATCAGATGGGGAAATACACCTCAGATGGAAAGATATCAACTGAATCCGTAAATGGACTGACCGAAAAGGGTAACGAACGATTTTATCGAGAATATCTCACGCAGCCGTTACGGATTCAGGTTTTATAACGCAGGGTCGTGTCTTACCAGGTTTTTCTGGCCAGTTCCTCACCCTGGGTAGAGATTGTAATTTGCTCGACGGGTATATTTTTGCCGGCTTTTTCTATGGCCTTTCTGATGATGACATTCATGGCGGAACAGCAGGGAACCTCCATGATGAGGATTGTCAGGCTTTTCAGTTCGCATGTTTTTATTATTTCTGCGAAACGGTCCACATAACTTTCCGCATCATCGAACTTGGGGCATCCCATCATGACAGTTTTCCCCTGGAGATATTTTTCCTGGAAGTTTCTTGCAGCCACCGCGCAGCAGTCAGCCGCCACCAGGAGATCACTGTTTTTAAGAAACGGTGCCTGGGGGGGGACGAGACGAATCTGAACCGGCCAGTGCGTCAGCAGGGAGGCATTATTGCCCGATGCGGCTATCTCCACGGGGACATTTGCTGTCTGGCAGGAAGACTGGCGTTGTCCGGAAGAGGGAAAGGATTGAATATGAGTCGATGCACAACCGCAATCCATTGTGTCCTCCGCCTGTTCCTTTTCTTTGGCCAGATATTCCTCCACAGCCTCTTCGTCAAATTCGTCCGCTTCTCTTTCTATTATTTTCAGTGCTCCTGTCGGACATGAACCCAGGCAGGCACCAAGTCCGTCACACAGGTTTTCGGCAACCAGTTTTGCTTTACCATCGATTATCTTCAGAGATCCTTCAGCACAGTCGGGTACACATTGTCCACACCCGTCACACAGTTCTTCATCTATCTCAATTATTTTTCTCATCGCTTTCATATCAGTCCTCCCGGCGGTTATTCTTGTATTGTAACTGACTCACGGTCACCCCGGTTTTTCATGGTCTCTCTTGCCCGCATAAGCAGGTAAAATCAACAAAAGAGCCTGTGAGAACCTGTGACAGGTGAGTAATTACAGTTCAGAGGCAATAAAACCATAGAGTTGTTGCCTTCTGTCGATCATTTTATGGAATCACTATACTGTCATATCTGGAAATCTTCAGATATGACAGTATAGTAGCATTTACATGGAAAATATCCTTGATCTGGATCAAGTTCTATTGTTTTCTTTCCATGCACAACGAAAAAAGGCGGGATGCATCTGCAACCCGCCTTTTACGTTAATAAAATAAACGCTTCTTTAACTGCTGGCAGTTACCTCCTGATGTCCATCTGAAAATCCCCGGCTGAGGGTTATATTGCTGCAGCCGGTATTTTCATCATCATGGAGTTCGGTCATACCGGTTCATCCAAGAATGGTCTTGAGATCTTCCGCCGGAGTTTCAGCAATCGGCTTGCAGTCAAAATTCTCGACGAGAACGTCCAGAACATTAGGTGTAATGAAAGCCGGCAGGGAGGGTCCAAGACGGATATCTTTTATACCCAGGCTGAACAGGGTAAGCAGAATAACAACCGCTTTCTGTTCGTACCAGGAAAGAATCATTGAAAGTGGCAGATCATTGACGCCACAGTCAAAGGCGTCGGCGAGTGCCACTGCAATCTGGATGGCTGAATAAGCATCATTACACTGTCCCACATCGAGAAGCCTCGGAATTCCACCGATATCACCAAGTTTCTTGTCAAAGAAACGGAATTTTCCGCAGGCCAGGGTCAGAATCATGCAGTCTTCCGGAACCTGCTCAACAAATTCCGTGTAGTAATTTCTACCGGGTTTAGCGCCATCACAACCACCCACGAGGAAAAAGTGGCGGATGGCCTTGCTCTTCACTCCTTCAATAACTTTGTCTGCCACACCGAGCACTGTATTGCGGGCAAAACCGGTGAGTACACTGCCTTTATCGGTATCCTCAGGAAATCCGGGCAGTGCCAAAGCACGTTCAATCACCGGCGTGAAGTCCTTATCTTCCCCAATATGAGTGACATCCGGCCAGCCAACCAGTCCTGTGGTGAAGACATTATCCTTATAGGAATCTTTCGGTTTCTGGATACAGTTAGTGGTAAAGAGAATCGCACCGGGGAATTCTGGGAATTCCTTGGCCTGATTCTGCCAGGCTGTACCGAAATGACCATAGAAGTGGTCATATTTTTTCAGTTCCGGATAAGCGTGGCAGGGCAGCATTTCACCGTGGGTGTAAATATTGATGCCCTTTCCTTCAGTCTGCTGCAGGAGAAGATCAAGATCTTTCAGGTCATGGCCAGTAACGACAATGGCTTTTCCGGCTTTGGCACCCAGGGGGACTTCAGTCGGGGTCGGATGACCATAGGTTCCGGTATTCCCGGCATCAAGCAGTTCCATGGCCTTCAGATTCACTTCACCACATTTCAGGGTAATGCCAACCAGCTGTTCCAGGGACTGTCCACCTCTGGTGAACTCTGCCAGGGTCTCGTGGATATACTCATAGACGGAATCATCTTCCTGTCCGAGAATGGCAGCATGGTCAGCGTAAGCCGCGAGACCTCTGATACCGTATACTGTTATCTGCTTCAAGGAACGGAGATCTTCGTTTTCGTCAAGGCTGTTCATGAAATCCAGCTCCATTCCCTGGGCAATCAGACCGTCAAGGGAGTCAGCCGGGGTAAAGTTGGCCGCGGCCGCATCAAAAGATGTGCTTCCTCCGGCAGCTTTTACTTTTTCTTTCAGGGCTTCCCTCAATTCCACAGCCTTGTTGATCCAGGTTTCAAAACGTTTGGAATCAAAGTCAACATTGGTCAGGCAGGCAAAAACAGCTTCAGCCGTGAATCTGTTGATGTCGTTGTCGACTATACCGTTTTTCCTCGCTTCAACCGCCACGACCGATAATCCCTGGATGGTGTAGGTCAGCAGATCCTGTAGTGCGGCTACATCCTCTGTTTTTCCGCAGACACCGATTTTTGTACAGGCAACACCTTTGGCAGTTTGTTCGCATTGATTGCAAAACATAATGTCCTCCTTAATAAGACAAATTCGGCCATCCTCTCGGGACAGGCCACTTGTTTATTTGAAAATCCCACCGGCGATGATTGCTTTGCGCAGTCGGATTTTCATTACTTTGTTGCAGCTGAACATGATGATTCAGCCTTTATGTATCGATTTGATAAAAACACAGCCCGGTTAAGAGGAAATTTTTTCCTTTCAGGCATTGAGAGGGACTTTACACTATGAGTGTCTCAATATCTTTGACCTACGTCAAGGTATAAATATTATTCTGTCATTCTGATTCAGGACTGCTTCTGAAAAACAGCTAGCAGCAGGGAGTCTCTTACGCACGTAAATGGTTTCAGTTCATGACTGCCGAAGCATTTTTCAAGTTTAAATCCGGTTTGATGAAAGAATTCAATCCAGCTTGTGAATGAAAAAGCTGACAGGGTGAAACAGTGACTGTAATCACTGTTTCTCTGTCCTGCAGTCATAGGTCTTATACGAAATCTTTCTTCAACTTCAATGATGTGAGAAGATGAAATATATTTTTTCAGGACCTCTTTAATAATTTTTCCCCCCGCCGGTCTGTCAAACATCTGGAACTGGAATGTTTTTCCTTTCTGTTCCTTCAATTTCTTCCCTGGCAGATAGAGCTGGAGGCAGAGCCGGCCAGAATCAATGAGACAGGCAGAACAGTGGTGCAGGCAGTTGAGAATATCATCCCTGCACACCAGAAGATTCAAAGTATTATAAGGAATTATAATGGAATCAAATGGGGCTGAAAAGGCCATGTCGCGCATATCCATACAGAGAAAACGGCAGCTGTCTGAGGTCGTTTTCCGGGCTTTATTCAACATGGGCAACGAGATATCAATTGCCGTTATTTTCCTTTTTTTATCTGCCAGTTGCCTGCAGACCCTGCCACTGCCGCATCCTATCTCCAGAATGTCTCCAGTTGCGGGTAGATGGTGGTGGTAAAACGGGATATCTGCTGAAAAAGCATCCATCTCAAGGCTGTAGAGGTCGCTGTACAGTTCTTCGCAGAGGGGGATAAAGATGTCTTCAGGTTCTTCGTCATAATTATTGTATATTCTCATATGAGTTTCTTTTTGAGCGAGTGTCAGAGATGTTTTTCAAACAACGTGGAAAAATATGAATTACAATAGAATTATTGCTTGCAAAATACTACTCCAATGTGTATTGTGATTCCGCAATTTGCAATAATGGTTATCATTATCGACTAAAGGAGAAAAAAATGGAAAAATTTGTATGCAGTGTATGTGGTTTTGTTCATGAGGGTAATTCAGCACCTGATAAATGTCCCCAGTGTGGTGCAGCCGCTGAAAAGTTTCGTGTACAGGGTGATGAGGCAACTTCATGGGCTGATGAGCATGTGATTGGTGTGGCCAAAGGAGTTGATGCTGAAATTATTGAAGGATTACAAGCGAATTTCACCGGCGAGTGCACTGAAGTCGGTATGTATCTGGCCATGAGCCGACAGGCTGACCGTGAAGGATATCCTGAGGTGGCCGAGGCCTATAAGCGCATCGCTTTTGAAGAAGCAGAGCATGCTGCCAAATTTGCTGAACTTCTCGGTGAGGTCGTTGTTGGGGATACGAAGGCTAATCTTGAGGCAAGGGTTGCCGCGGAGCATGGTGCCTGTGCCGGTAAAAAGGAACTGGCTACCAGGGCCAAACAGCTGAACCTTGATGCAATTCATGATACAGTTCATGAGATGTGCAAGGATGAGGCGCGTCATGGCCAGGCATTTGCCGGTCTGCTGAAAAGGTATTTCGCGTAAAAGTTGTAAGTTACTCTTACAGGGCGGGTTATCAATAAAAAGGTCGGATTTTATATCCGACCTTTTTTATTCTTGATTACCCTTGAAACTCAGGCAAATTGTGGATGTGCCTGTTTTATCAGGCTGAGTTTCATACGTAATCAGATTTTTATTTGAATTCTTAGTCAATTTGAATTTTGTAATTCCCACAGGTGCTGCGGATTATTACAGGCACTTTTATTCTGTTTTTTTGTTCTGGGCCGCATAGGCTGTCGCTGCACACTCGTTTTTCCCCAGGTCGAGTATTTCCGCCTGTTCATCGTCAACCTGTTCCAGGTTTGCGTTTATAAGACGTATTTTTGCATATTCCGGGGGCTGCTCACGCATATTGGACTGTATGAATGTAAGAAATTCTGATTTGTTATCTATGGCATAGATGTGTCTGTTAAAGTCAATCACATTGCTGAGGGAATCGGCAAATGAGAGGCGGCTGTCCGCCTCATCCCAGCTCATATAGTGGCCGGGCAGAACAGTCAATTCTCCAGAGAGTTTTTTTACTTTCTGCAGGGTTTCAAATAGAGTATCGGACCAGGCTTCAACCTGGCCACCCAGATCAGGGCGACCCACGGATTGAATAAAGATTATGTCTCCGGAAATAATAAATTTTTCATCAATGATAAAAGAAGTGGAGCCGGGGGTGTGGCCGGGAGTTGAAAATACTTTGACTTTCGGTCCTCCGTTTGAAAAAGAAATAATTTCACCGTCCGACAGGGGTGTAAACGAAATTTTCGTAGACCCGAAATCAGCAGAGCCGGCAAGAAATTCGGCTCCACTTTTTTCTGAGAGCATCCTGCTGCCGGCTATGTAATCGGCCTGCAGGTGTGTTTCAAAAGTTTTGACTAAACGGCAGTTGTTATCTTCTGCAAAATCAAGGTAAAAATCAACATTTCTGGAAGGGTCAAAGAGCATGAGTTCGTCTTCGTACTGGAGCCCATAGCTGCATGATGCCTTTCCAGGTCTGATAAATTGAAAAAGTCGATAGTCGCCTCCGTCATTCACCTGAACAGGAACCAGGAGATTTCCCCAGGATTTAATGCCTCCCTCCAGGAAACCGACATCATCAAAGCCATGTTTTTCAAGGATTTCCGCCACAAATTGAGCAGAACCCTCTTTGGCGCAGACAATACGAACCGGTTTATCCCGGGGAACCTTCTCCACGCACTCATCCTCAATCTCCATAAAATCAAAATAGGAAACATTGAGCATTTCAAAAGGGAAAGGGGATTCCACATGGAAGCGTCCAAAGTCTTTTGAATTCCTGACGTCGAGCAGGATAAAATCTGTTTTTGATGTCAACCAGCCATAAAGATCTCCGGCAGGATATTTGAATATAGTCATAATTTCTCCTTTGCTGAATCGGCAGCCGCCTCATATTTTCTCTTCATCAATATGATAGAAAAAATAAAATCTTTTCAGCAGTTGCTTGAAAAACCTTGTTCTGTCAATAAATTATCTAATTCGAAAGAAAGCTTGTCAAGGTGTTTCTGTTCCTCTTTGGCCATTTGCAGGTAAAATGTGCGCAGTTTGAGCTCGGATTCATATTTTCTGGAGAGACGAAGATAGAGGTCAAGGGCCTGGGCTTCAAACTGCATGGCAAGATGATAAATCGTTTCTGGGGAATCAAATTGATTTCCGAAGGCAGCGGTCAGCGATGAGAGACTGATTCCTCCTTCCGCCACCGGCTCCTCTGTGCTCACCTCTGCTGGAGATGGTTGTGAAAACAGGGCAAGGAGTTTTGCCATATGACCATCTTCAAACCGGGCCAGTTCGTGCAGAATTTTCCTGAAACGTGAATCCTCGGTTTCATCTCTGAGAACAAGATAGAATTCCTTCAGTCCGGCCTCCATCTGATAGGCCATTGCGAAGGCGGAATCAAAATCTTTTCTGAGAAAAAATTCAAGGCCCTGACTGCTTGAACCCTGTACCCTGTGTCCCTGCCACTGTAATATCCCACCAGCCATATTGAGGACTCTTGGAAAAGAGTGACCACGCAGAACCTGGCAGGCCGCATTGCTGCGCGCACCGGATCTGCAGTACACTATCGTCTCCCTGTTTCTGTCCAGCTCTTCAATACGGTCAGGGAGTTCCCTGAGGGGGATCAGGAGGGCCCCGGGGAGGTGAAATTCCTTATATTCTCCAGGTTGACGCACATCAAGGAGCGTGAACTCTCCGGGGGGGCGCGAAGCAAGTAGCTCTTTTGCCTGGTCGGCGGAAATTGAATCGCTCTTGTCAAAAAGGGTTTCCCAGTTCATTTTTCTCTATATTTTTCAGTTGCTTAAAGGTGTCAGAAATAAAATCATATCTCCTATGAACCTCTGTCGCATTTTTTGTTCCGGTCACGTACGCATCAGGCGGATTTGTGCAGTAGTCCGGCCTCTTCCGGGACAGCGGCAAAACAGTCGAGATGGAGAAGCCATAACTTTTTTTCTGAATCGGCAATGAATGCACTGCAGTTTTCAGGAAGCCGGTGACTGTCATCAATCAAATTGTAAAAAGAAGAGTCAATTCCGATAAAACCATCAAGAAAGTGGCTGAGGATATGAAGCAGTTTGCTTTCATAGCCTTGGTGAATAGATTCCAGGGAGTCAAGGGAGCTGAAACCTGCCTGTTTCAGTTCCTCCACCAGATTCCGCACCTGAACACGATTCAGTTTTTCCGCATCCTGGAGCTGTTGCAGAAAAATGCTGTCCCGGCTGTTGCAGGATTTCTCCTTGACTACCTGGATACGATCATATTTTACCAGCATTGTTTTTCGGAAAAAACGTAAGACCTGATCCCTGGAGGCGGTGAATGAATCACCGGCCAGGAGAATCTTATGTTCAGATATTTTTTCCATTCGTCTTTACCGGCTATTGTCCTGCAGTGCTTTCCAGAACTCGCCTGCCTATTCTGCGCCCCATCTCCACACACTCTGCAAGACTCTCCTGGTTCGGGACATATTTGAGACGTAAGCCATCTTCAATGACTTTGATTTTCATGTCTTCCAGGGCCTTGTTCATAAGATTGACCGCTTCCCCGCTCCAGCCGTAGGAACCAAAAGATGCCCCGAATTTATTGGTCGGTTTCAGGCCACGCATATACATGAGCAGGCCGGCCATGCGGGGCAGAAGACCATTGTTCAAGGTTGAACAGCCAAGAACAATAGTGTTTGCATTCAACACCGCAGTCATGATATCGCTGCGATGGTGCACCTTGAGATTGATAAGATCTGTGCTGACCCCTGTTTCTGTGATCCCTTCCGCTATCGAGTGGGCCATTTTTTCAGTGGAATGCCACATGGAATCATAAATAACCAGTGCTTTCTGGGCTGCCTTGTTCTGGGACCAGTTATCATAGGCCTGCAAAATTTTGTCTATATTGGAGCGCCAGACGACACCATGGTCCGGCGCTATCATTTTGATATCAAGATCCATCTCGCCGACAGCCTTAAGAAGCTTGCGGATAAGAGGTGAATAAAGGTAGAGGATATTGGCATAATATTTAGCACTCTCTTCCATAACCCGCCACAGATCGACTTCATCGTCGAATCGTTCAGTGGTCGCAAGATGCTGACCGAAAGCATCGCTGGAAAAAAGGATCCCGTCTTCTTTAATGTAAGAAAACATGGAATCAGGCCAGTGGAGCATACGGGTTTCAATAAAGCGAACGGTCCGTTTACCCAGACTGATTTCATCACCGGTTTTAACTACTTCATAGGGCCAGTCATCTCGATGAAAATGGTCAATAATTGCCTTCTTCCCCATGGGGGAGCAGATGATTTTTTCGGGCTTGACCAGTTCAACCATATCGGGCAGACATCCTGAGTGGTCAGGTTCAACATGGTTGACAACAATATAGTCAATTTTTTTCGGGTCAATTATGGCCTTGATATTGTGAATCAGGGTGTCCCTGTGTGATTTCTTTACCGTATCAAAAAGAGTGATCTTTTCATCAATGATAAGAAAGGCATTATACGTTGTTCCCTTGTAGGTCGAGTAGCCGTGGAAATCACGAACATCCCAGTCAACTGCTCCAACACTGTAGATTCCTTTAGCGAGTTCAGTCTTTTTCATGTCAGCTCCGGTGATATTATATTTAGTATGTAGCATGGTAATTATTCACCTGCTCCAGCTTTCACAGCCTCTTTTGTCTGTACAGGCAGGAGACAGTGAAGATAAGAGCTCGGAAAAATCTGTGGCCGGTGAGTAATTACAGTTCAATTTCAATAAAAACACAGAGTTATTAACCCTGTATTAGTTAGTGTCAGTCCAGATTATTTTTAAAGCAATAGATAGTGATTTTTGAAATACTTCTGAAAAACAGGCACATTTTCAGATTCATAATTCGCAGGTTGAATTTTGTACGCAATCAGAATTCTTTTTAGAATGAAAAAATACAAATAAAAAGATAATTTTACAACTTCAGTTGATTTGTGCAATTTAATTATGACCAATGATTTTCGCTGAATCTGTTAATAATAATTATTATTGACTCTTTCAAGGTTATTTTTTCATCATTTGAAAAATTAAGGTGAATTTTCGGGATTGTTGAAGGTATGTTAAACGTGATTGATTCGGGTATCCTTTTTTCGGTTTCTTTAGGCCGCAGAGGCAGGTACATTTCCAATCTGCCAGAGTTTCATGGGTGGTCGGGAACAGGTTTGACTTTGACCTGAATCCTGTACTTCAGAAAATGAAAAATGTGATTATAATCTGATTTCAAGGCCCGCTTCCGACAGGCAGGCAGATTCTGAACCTGTTGATTTCAGGGTTCAGGTTTCAAAATGTTACTTGATTACCCATGAAACTCAGCCAAATTGCGGATGTGCCTGTTTTTATCAGGCTAGCCTGCGGTCAAAAATCACTGGAAATCTCAATTGATAAGGAATTTAAATGAAAAAGTGTCAGTCCAGATCATTTTATAATCAGTCTAATGTGATTTTTGAAATACGCCGGATAAAACAGGCCCAATCCACAGATTCACAAATAACAGGCTGAGTTTCATACGTAATCAGAAAATAAAAAGGTCACCTGAGGTTAAGATGCCGGGCGTTTTTTTCCTTGTTCTCGAACGAAAATCTAATTTTTCAAGGTACACCTCGCAGTATGAGGGGGGAGAGAATCTAGTGGAGGTAATTGCTCACAGGCCCCAGCTTTTCACGGTCTCTTTTGTCCGCATAGGTGAGCTATAGCGAAGAAGAGCCTGTAAAAATCTGTGACAACTGTAAGCAATTACAGTTCAGAAGTAATAAAATCATCGACTTGCTACCCCTGTGATCAATTACTAATGGAGAGATTTTCCGGTGCTGCTCATGGCCAGGTGGCCGTCCCTGACTCCTTTGAGAGCGATAAGCTTGTTGGCGAGATCCTGTACATCCTTGGCCTTGCCCTTGACTACGATTACTTCAAGGCAGTTATCATGATCCATGTGGACATGGGTCGTTGAGA
>NZ_JBPLBA010000281.1:0-21091 GCF_054039375.1 Desulfomarina sp.
CTTTTCATACTCATAAATGACTCCTTGCAATATAGATTTGAAAGTAACTTTCAGGGTGATGAATATACCCTTTTTTCTGTGACCAAGTGACAAACTGAGCGCTCGGTCGGTATCCTTGGGTGCAATAGATAATATATATTTATGTTTGTCAAAGGTTTTTTTTATTTTCGGGAAATGTTAAATGAATTGAGGTCAGAATCTTGAAACTGATGAATTCGGAGGTGACGATTATCTGCGGGAGACACGAGAATCAATATAACTCCTCACTTTATGTAACCTTAATCCTGCACTTTAACTTCCCAAAACCTGGCACATCTCCAACCCAACTGAGTTTCATGAAAGGTAATCAGGGAAAAATGAAAAACCGGTATTTGTAAGAATGTTGTAATATATTGAAATAACAACTTAAATTATTTTATCTGCCTGAGACATTGGATTTATAGGAGAAAATAAATACATGGAAATCCAGGACAGGTTATTTAAGAGTCTGTTAAAAAATGATTGACAAATAGAAAAGCGTCGGTCAACATCAATATGATTGAGCGCTTGGTCGGTTTTCTTTGCTGGTTTATTTCAAGATATTATGTAACTCCATACAGGTTAGTAACTCACTGTTTTATTAGTGATTACTTATCTGTTAAAAATTTTTACCGGCTAATCCATGCTCAGAACTGAAGGCTTTAAGGTGCCTTGAAATTGATACCTGAATACTGTAATTGGCAAATTTACCGGAGAAAAAATATGAAAGAAGCAGTGATAGTCAGTGCGGCAAGAACTCCTTTTGGCAGCTTTGGAGGGACTCTCAGCAAAATCGGAGCAACGGATCTTGGAGGACTTGTCATTCGGGAAGTTGTTTCCCGGGCCGGTATAGATGATTCGGTGGTGGATGAATGCATCATGGGGATGGTGTTACCCTGCGGTTATGGACAGAACCCCGCCAAACAGGCAGCTATCAAGGCGGATCTTCCTCAGAAGGTTGAAGCGATTACTGTTAACAAGGTCTGCGGGTCCTCCCTGAAAAGTGCCATGCTGGCAGCCCAGGCAATCCAGTGCGGTGATGCCGATGTCATTGTAGCCGGTGGTATGGAGAATATGAGTATGGCCCCCTACTATCTGGAAAAAGGGCGCTGGGGGCATCGGATGGGGCCTGGTAAGATAGAAGACCATATGGTTCACGACGGGCTGTGGGATATTGTCAACGATTTTCATATGGGTATGTCCAATGAGCTGATCTGCGAAAAATGGCAGGTCAGCAGAAAAGATCAGGATCTTTTTGCAGAAGAATCATATGCAAAGGCGTTGAAAGGTATTGAAAACGGAGTATTCAAGGAGGAGATTGTACCGGTAACCATTCCATTAAGGGGTGGAAAGACAAAACAGTTTGATACCGATGAGTGTCCTGTGCCCACATCCTACGAGAGTCTTGAAAAAATGCGGCCTGCATTTAAAAAAGATGGTGTCGGGACAGCGGGCAATGCTTCTGTTATCAGTGATGGAGCAGCCGCCGTAGTTATGATGAGCAGGGAAAAAGCAGAGGAACTTGGATGCACGATAATGGCAACAGTCGGGGCTCAGGCTTCCGCGGCCATTGAGCTTGAACATGTCCTGATGGCGCCTGTTCTTGCAATTCCGAAAGTTTTGAAGAAAGAAGGAATTACGGCGGACGATATTGAGCTTTTTGAAATCAATGAAGCCTTCAGTGGGACTTCGGTGGCGATTAACAGGGTTCTTGAACTTGATACGAATATTGTTAATGTAAACGGTGGCAGTGTGGCAATAGGGCATCCCATCGGAGCCAGTGGAGCACGCCTTCTGACAACCCTGCTCTATGAAATGAAAAGAAGAAATCTGAAAAAAGGACTGGCTTCTCTCTGTCTTGGTGGTGGCGAAGCCGTTGCCTTGATTGTTAAACGATGATCCAGGGTGCATTCTGACCATACAACTCATCGTAATTGCTCACAGGTACCCCAGCTTTTCACGGTCTCTTCTGTCCGCATAGGTAGGGGGCTATAGAGAAGAAGAGTCTGCAAAAATCTGTGGCAGGTGAGCAATTACAGTTCAGATGTAATAGAATCATACAGTTGTTACCCCCCCCGTGAAGAGTTACAACTCATCTATTATAAAAGGAGAAATACTATGCAGGTAAAGAAATTTGGTGTAATTGGTTCCGGTCAGATGGGTAACGGCATTGCTCAGGTGGCCGCAGCAAGTGGACTTGAAGTGTTGATGAGTGATATCGCGGAGGAATTTACCGCAAAAGGTATTGCCAATATAGAGAAAAACCTCAGTCGTTCAATAGATAAGGGTCGGATCAGTGCGGATGAAAAAGACGCAATTCTCGGTAGAATCTCCACAACGACAAATCTGGCCGATATGGCGTCGGTGGATTTTGTTGTCGAGGCAGCTGTTGAAAAAGAAGATCTTAAATTCGGTATTTTCCGGGAACTCGATGAAGTCTGCCCTGAACATGTTATTCTGTCAACCAATACCTCCTCAATCCCAATCGGCAGGATTGCCTCCCAGACAAAACGTCCGGAGAAGGTTATCGGCATGCACTTTATGAACCCTGTGCCGGTTATGAAACTGGTGGAAGTAATCAAAGGTCTGGCAACTTCGGCCGAAACCTTTGATATCACCTGGGAGCTCTGTGAGAAGTTCGGTAAAACTCCGGCAGAGGCCAATGATTTTCCAGGATTTATTGCCAACAGGATTCTGTTGCCCATGATTAATGAAGCAGTTTTCTGTCTTTATCAGAACGTGGGTAAGCCCGAAGATATTGATACAGTCATGCGTCTTGGCATGAATCACCCCATGGGACCGCTTGCCCTTGCTGACCTGATTGGTCTTGACACCTGTCTGGCTATTATGGAAACGCTGTATGACGGTTTCAAGGATTCAAAGTATCGTCCCTGTCCGTTGCTGAGAAAATATGTTGAGGCCGGTTGGCTCGGAAGAAAAACCGGCAGGGGATTTTACGATTATTCAAAATAGTGGCTGATCCCGGAACCAATAAGGAAATCATGAAAGAGACAGAGACAAAAGTTGCACCTGCAGGAGAAGTTGCCAGGAGAATAGACAGGCTGCAAAAAGCCATGGCCGGAAAAAATATAGACGGAGTTCTGATCCAGCAGAAAACTGATCTGTTTTATTTTGCTGCTACTGGACAGCAGGGCTGTCTTTATGTGCCGCTGGAGGGGCAACCGCTTCTCATGGTTGTTAAAGATTTTGAGCGGGCAAAAATGGAATCGCCCGTTGAAAATATTGTTTTTCTTGCCGGTGCGAAAAAAATTCCGCAAAGTATTGTTGATTTTGGCCTGTCACTTCCCGAAAAACTTGGTCTGGAGCTCGATGTTCTGCCTGCAAATCTCTATTTTCAGCAGCAGAAGATTTTCAGCCAGAGTGAATTAGTCGATATCTCTATGGAAATTCGTCTTCTTCGGGGAATCAAATCTCCCTTTGAAATTGAAAAAATCCGCCTGTCGTGTCAATTATCGGACAAACTGGCCAAACGGATGTCCGAGCTGCTGGAGCCTGGGAAAAAAGAGGTTGAGCTCGCGGGAGAACTGGAGGCGTATGCTAGAAAACTCGGTCACCAGGGGATTGTCCGTATGCGTATGTGGGGGGGAGAGCTCTTCTACGGTCACCTTCTCAGTGGTCCGGCAGCCGCGGTCTCCAGTTATCTTGCGTCCCCTACGGGGGGAAAGGGTGTGAGTCCCTTTGTAGCCCAGGGTGCCGGGTATAATATCATAAAAAAAAATGAGCCGGTTCTGTTTGATTATGTTTTTGCTGTTGATGGTTATCTTTCTGATCATGCAAGAATTTTTTCAATTGGCAAAGTTTCGGATAAAATTCTTGATGCCCACAAGGCAATGCTTGAAATTCAAAATGAAATTGTTGTGAAGGCAAAGCCCGGCGCTGTGACAGGTGAGCTGTATGAAATCATGGTTTCTACGGCGCAGAAACTTGGTTATGGTGAAAATTTCATGGGTGTGGGTGAAAGACGTATTCGTTTTACGGGGCATGGTGTTGGGCTTGAGCTCGATGAATTCCCCTTTATTGCCAAGGGACAGCAACTGGGTCTTGAGGAGGGGATGATTATTGCCCTGGAACCGAAAACTATTTTCCCTGGTGTTGGTATTGCTGGAATCGAAAACACCCACCTGGTGACCGAAAGCGGGCTTGAACCATTGACTCTGTTTCCGGATCAGATAACCGAGGTTAGTGCGGCAGATTAGTAAATCTGTGGCACCTGTGAACAATTACAGTTCAGAGGTAATAAAATCATATCTGATTATGTATGAAACTCAGCCTGTTATTTGTGAATCTGGGGATTGGGCCTGTTTTATCAGGCGTATTTCAAAAATCACATTAGACTGATTATAAAATAATCTGGACTGACACATTTTCATTTGAATTACTTATCAATTGAGATGTCAAGTGATTTTTGACCGTAGGCTAGCCTGATAAAACAGGCACATCCACAATTTGGCTGAGTTTCATGGGTAATCAAGAAATCATATGATTGCTACCCCTGTGACCAGTTACATACATGGAGGAGTCAATGTTTGAAAAGGCACGGAAAGCGCAGGAGCTTGGTCATGAAGAGACGGCAGAGTTTGTTCTGGAGCTCATCCAGAGAATCATTGTTCACCACGGTCTCTGGTTTGCCGAGGCAAAACATCAACTTGGCATGGAAAAGGCTCTGGACCTTCTTCACACTGTAACGAAAAAAAGTTGTGCTATTCAGATGAAACACCTGTCGGCTCTTTTGGGATTTGAGATGGCGGGAACAGTTCCCGAGCTCCTTTTGAAAATGGATCCGGAAAAGCTGCTGAAGCTTAAAGAAAGACTGGCAAAAAACTGGCTGGTGAATGATGGTGTATGGTTTCAGGCCATTGAATTTTCCGAATCGATGAATGATGCCAAAAGGTGCAATGATTCCTGCTGGGGTCAGTTTTCTCCCTACGAGGCTTCTGCCATCAGGAAAATGCTGAACCTGGGGCCGCAACCAGGGCTTGAGGGATTAAAGAGAGCACTCGGTTTTCGGGTCTATGAATCAATAAATGAGCAGTCCATAGTTGAAGAAACCGATGAGAGTTTTGTCTTTCAGATGAATAAATGTCGTGTACAGAACGCACGTAACCGAAAAGGCCTGGATGATTATCCGTGTAAATCGGGAGGGCTCGTGGAATACACTTATTTCGCCAGGGCTATCGACAGTAGAATTTCAACCGAATGCATAGGTTGCCCTCCGGATGCTCATCCTGCCGAGTGGTTCTGTGCCTGGAAATTTTCCCTTAAACCTGAAACCGGAGAAAAAAATGAGTTGGAAAAATATTGAAAAAAAAGTTGAGGCTGGAATTGCAACTGTTTCCATTAATCGGCCTGAGGCATTGAATGCGTTGAATAATGAAACACTGGTGGAACTGCTTGCCTGCTTTAACTCTATTGCGGCAGATCGTGAAATTCTCGTGGTAATTCTGACCGGCGGCGGGGATAAATCTTTTGTTGCCGGTGCTGATATCTCATTCATGGAGGGTCTTGCTCCAAGAGAGGCCAGAGAGTTCGGTAAACTTGGTCATGAGGTTCTCGGAGTCATTGAAAACCTTCGTCAACCGGTTATTGCAGCAGTAAACGGTTTTGCTCTGGGGGGAGGCTGCGAACTTGCCCTGGCATGTGACATGCGGCTCGCAAGTGACAGGGCGAAGTTTGGTCAGCCGGAAGTAAATCTGGGTGTTATTCCAGGTTTTGGCGGCACTCAGAGGTTGCCGAGACTGGTGGGAAAGGGGCATGCCAATGAATTGCTTTTTTCCGGGAAAATGATTGATGCTGCTGAAGCCGAAAGAATCGGTCTGGTTAATCGGGTTGTTCCCCATGATACTTTGATGACTGAATGCCTTTCCCTGGCGGAAATGATCTGTTCGAGGAGTCCGGTTGCCGTTCAGTTATGTAAAGATGCTGTCAATAATGGCATCGAAATGGATCTTCAGCGCGGGTGCGGTTATGAGGTCGATCTGTTCAGTCTCTGCTTTACCAGCAATGATCAGAAAGAGGGTATGCAGGCATTTTTAGGAAAAAGAAAACCGGAATTCAGCGGCAAATAAGATCAATAGGCCCCGATTCCACGGCTCAGCCATTTATGCCCGATGGGAACAAAAAGACAAAGAAAATCCAGCCTGCGGCGGGACAACCCTCAGTCGTGGATTTTCAGATAAACAGGAATGAATATGTATCTTGATCTGACAGAAGAACAAAAGCTCATCCAGGAAACAGCCCGTGATTTTGCCATGACGGAACTTGAACCGGTGGCGGGGGACCTGGATAAAGGTGGGAATGATGCGATTTTTTATGATAATCTTAAAAAGCTCGCCGAAGTAGGGTTCATGGGCCTGAACATAAAGGAAGAATATGGCGGCGCGGAAGCAGGGGTTATAGCCTTCAGTGTTGCCATGACGGAAATAGCGCGCGCATGTGCTGCCACGGCTGTCACAGTTTCCGTGAACAACATGGTCAATGAGGTCATTCAGGCGCTGGGAACTGAAGAACAGAAGCAGCAGTACATTCCTAAAATCTGCAGCGGTGAATATCCTGCGGGAGCCTTTGCTCTCACAGAGCCGGGAGCGGGGTCAGATCCGGCGGGAATGACAACTGCGGCTGTTCGGGACGGTGACGACTGGATTATCAATGGCTCAAAGATATTTATTACCTCAGGGTCATGTGCCGGTGTCTTTGTTGTCTGGGCCGTGACGGATCCAAAAGCGCCGAAAGGGAAAGGAATCAGCCTGTTTCTGGTGGAACAGGGCACCAACGGCCTTATTGTCGGGAAAAGGGAGGAAAAACTGGGACAGCACGCCTCTGCCACCAATGAGATTATTTTCCAGGATTGCCGTATTCCCGGTTCAGCCCTCATGGGAAAATTGAACGACGGTTTCAGGGTGGCGGTTTCTGAGCTCGCCGGAGGGCGAATAGGAATCGGTTCACTCGGTCTGGGACTGGGGCTTGCGGCCATGGACAGTGCAACCAGGTACTCTCTTGAACGAAAGCAGTTTGGCAGGAAAATAAGTGATTTTCAAGCAATCCAGTGGAAAATAGCCGATGCTTATACGGAACTTGAAGCAGCACGGCTTTTGCTGATGAATGCGGCATTCAGAAAGGAACAGGGGCAAAAGTTTGCAAAAGAGGCTTCCATGGCAAAAGTATTTGCCACCGAAGCCGCAAACAGGGCCTGCTATGAGGCTATGCAGATCCTCGGTGGATATGGCTACACAAAAGATTACCCAATCGAACGCTATTCCCGTGATGCCAGAATAACCACAATTTACGAGGGAACAAGTGAGATTCAGCGATTGATCATTTCACGGGAAATTCTCCAGTCCTTTTCCTGAGAGGAAACGTATAACCGGCAGGAGAATTACTTGAATGGAGTTTGAATCATACCTGGAGAGGAGGTTGAAGAATGCAGAACAGAAGCAACATACTCGAACGCAGGAGCATAAGACGTTTTCTCGAGAAAGAGATCGAGCAGGAGAAACTGGATAGTATCCTGGAAGCCGGGCGATGGGCTCCCTCATGGGGCAATCTGCAGTGCTGTGAACTTGTGGTTGTCCAGGATGGTGATCTGAAAAAAAAGCTGTCCGAACTGCTTTCAGCAAAAAATCCTGGAACTCCGGCAACGGCCAGGGCACCGGTTGTCATTGCGGTCTGCGGGCGACCAGATAAATCGGGATATTACAAGGGAAAACAGGTGACCAGGTATGAACACTGGTTCCTTTATGATCTTGGACTGGTCAGTCAGAATATTTCACTCATGGCCCATGAGCTGGGTCTTGGATCCGTTATTATTGGTTCATTCGATCACGAAAAGGCTGAAGAGCTGCTTCGTGTTCCCGAAGGGTATGAATTGGTTTCGCTGATCCCCATCGGTTACCCGGATATGGAACCGAAGCCGCCCAGAAGAAAGGAAATGGCGGAATTTGTCCATTTCAATACATTTTCCAACCGTTCATAATATTCAACCCTGGTTAAAGCCGCAGGCAGAATGGCACAAAAGTTTACATCATTTCATCGTTGATGTGACACAGGTAGAAATTATCCAATGTTTTTCAGGGCATCCTGGTTTATCCGGGATGCCCTTTTTTCCGCCATCATCTTTTTGACTTTTTTCTCTTTGCCCGTTAGAGTATTCGTCTGAAAAAGGTAACTCCTTACACAATGTTGTTAACCTAAGCGATGAGTCCCATTCTGACCTCGTCTGAGGGACGCCATAAACCCGTCCCCGGCTGCAGACACCCTCGGCCAAGGTCAGAATGGGACTTTCCGGAACCATATTATCCTTAAGTTAACGACATTGACTCCTTACAGGGACAACAATTCTATGATAAAAACGGGACTGGATGTCCTTGCAGACCAGCGGCAGCACGACTGGAAAGGTTGTCGATTCGGCCTGCTGTCCAATCAGGCATCCGTAAATGCGAAGCTTGAGCATGCTCGAGTGCTTCTTCAGAAAAAATTCGGTTCGCAATTCACGACTCTTTTTTCCCCTCAGCACGGTTTTTTTTCCGAAAAACAGGATAATATGATCGAATCTGCTCATCAGAGCGATCCTGTTACAGGATTACCCATTTACAGTTTATATGGGGAGTATCGTAAACCGACAGAATCCATGTTTGCCGATCTGGATATTCTTTTTATTGATCTGATTGATGTTGGTACACGGGTCTATACCTTTATCTACACTATGGCCTATTGTCTGGAACGGGCGGCTGAATGTGGAAAGAAAATTATTATCCTGGATCGTCCCAATCCCATCGGAGGTAAGCTGATCGAGGGGAATATCCTGCAGGATAACTGCAGGTCGTTCGTGGGGATGTATCCACTGCCCATGCGTCATGGTCTTACCATGGGAGAGCTTGCACTGCTGATCAACGCTGAGTATGGAATCGGGGTTGAACTGGAAATTATTCCCCTGAAAGGATGGAAGCGATCAATGACCTACAGACATTGTGGTTATCCATGGATAGCACCCTCTCCCAATATGCCCACACCTGAAACAGCCATGGTCTATCCCGGTCAGGTACTCTGGGAAGGAACGACCGTTTCTGAAGGGCGGGGAACTACGCAACCTTTTGAATTTGTCGGGGCACCGTACTGGAATCATGATGAAATCACCGATATCCTTGCCGGGGATGATTTGCCAGGCTGCATCCTGCGACCAGTTGTATTTCAGCCGACATCGGGGAAATGGTCCGGAAATAATTGTTTTGGATTCCATATATATGTTACTAATGAATCGGAGTTTCGTCCCTACAGAACCGGTCTGGCGTTACTGCGGGCTGTCATGGGATTATACGGGGGGGAATTTTCCTATAAATCACCCCCGTATGAATATGAATTTGAGAAACTGCCCCTGGACCTGATCATTGGTGATAAAGGTGTTCGCCTCGGACTGGAACAACAGGTCCCCCTTGATGAAATCGAGATGAGATGGCAGAAGGATCTGGCTGAATTTGATGAGTTGAGAAGAGAGTATTTTCTTTATCTCTGATTACGAGTCAGGATTCCAGACAAACCGGCATGGCTGAACTCCATGGTTCGGCTATTTATGCCCGATGGGTAGAAAAAGCCAATGAAAATCCCGACTGCAGCGGTACAACCCTCAGTTGAGACTTTTCAGATAAACATATTTTATAACTGGGGTACGGCTATGATTGAAAAAGAAGTTACCGTTGAAGTTCTTGCCGGGATGGCAGGGGGACGGGTTGATGGTGATGGTTCTGTCATGATCAGGGGCTTTGCCTCACTCGATCAGGCTGGGCCAGGGGATATGTCATTTCTGGTGAAAAAAAAGGATCAGGATCTTCTGAAAACGAGTCAAGGAGCCGCTTTTATTGTACCGGAAGGCGTGGAAGGCGATGGAAGTCGTCCCCTGGTCATTGTCAGAGACCCGTATCTTGCTGCGGCCATTGTTCACAGTTATATCCTTGAGGACGAATTTCAGGCAAAAGGAATAAACAGCAGGGCGTTTGTCGGTGAAGACTGCGAAATCAGTGATGAAATCACTATTGGTCCAATGGTTGTTCTCGGTGATCGGGTGACTATAGGAAAAAAAGTTACGATAGAGGCAGGGGTTGTAATCGGAAATGATGTGACAATCGGTGACGAATGTCTTATCAAGTCCAATGCGACAATATGTGACAGGAGTATTCTCGGAAACAGGGTAATTATTCAACCGGGAGCAGTAATCGGCAGTGATGGTTATGGATACGCAACTGACGCGAAGGGCTGTCATGTGAAAAGGCCCCAGGTGGGTAATGTGCGAATAGAAGATGATGTTGAGATCGGTGCCAATACGACTATTGACAGAGCCACGTTCGGAACTACGTGGATCAGGTCCGGCGCTAAAATTGATAATCTTGTTCAGGTAGGCCACAATGTTGTGGTTGGGGAGAACAGCTTGATCGTTGCCCAGGTTGGTATCTCCGGTTCGGTTACTCTCGGCAGGAATGTGGTCATGGGAGGACAGGCCGGAACAGCCGGTCATGTGAAAATCGGTGACAGGGTAATGGTTGCGGCCCGGGGAGGTGTGCATACTGATGTTGCCACGGGTGCCAGAATAGGAGGGGCACCGGCGATACCTGTACATCAATGGGCCAGAGCCAGTGCTGTTTTCGCGAAACTGCCCGAGCTGCGGAAGGAAGTGAAGAAACTCGGCAAGGCTGTAAAAAAGATTGAACAGCAGGATTGAAGTCAATGTCGTTAACTTAAGCGATGAGCCCCATTCTGACCTCGTCCGAGGGACGCCATAAACCCGTCCTTGGGGGCTTGACTGCAGCCGTCCTGGCTGCAGACACCCTCGGCCAAGGTCAGAATGGGTCTTTCCTTAACCATCTTGTCCTTAAGTTAACGATATTGACCTCTGAACTGTAATTGCTCACAGGTGGTGCAGATTTTTGCAGGCTCTTTTGTTCGCTATAGCCTACCTATGCGGACAAAAGAGACCGTGAAAAGCTGCTGTACCTGTGAGCAATTACCTTAATTTTTATTCTCCAGGGTTCCCTTAAGTTAAACGCTTGTCACAATAATGTTTTCAGAAAGTGCTGGATCCAGGCTGATGGTCCCCCCGTGAACCTTCAGAAGACACCGGCTTCCTTCTTCAGCACAGATTATATCAGCTTCGACGCCGGGATACACTCCCATTGCTGCCATTTTCGCACATATTTTTCTGTCACCTCTCACCTTGCAGACCCGGACCCGCCCTCTGCATTTCTGCAGGGATTCAGGTGTCGCATGTCGTCGGCATCTTTTTCTGCCGAAGCAGCTTTTGAGAGTGTCTGAAAAACGTCTGCAGCCGGTCGCTCTTTTGCTCTCGATGCCCGTAGTTTCACTGTTTTGCGGTGAATTTGTCCGTTCCCGCACCTTTGACATCTTGTTTGGGCAACATCCGGTTTTTCTTCCTCGTTTTCTGAGCATTATTCCCTCCCTTCTTCTGTTTTAGATAAAACAAACATAGTCAGGAGTCAACATCTTTTTAACGTCCGGTAAATAATTTAGGTGCCCCTCAATTATTTACCGGTCAAAACATGAAGCAACAGCTCACCGGGCAATTACCGCAGGAAGATTCAGCTGTTCCTGCGTGTTGAACCGGGTCAGGATTTTCTTTTTGCCCAGGAGTCTCTCAGAGTCACTGTTCTGTTGAGAATGGGTTTGTTCTGATCTGATGTTGTTGGATCAACGCAGAAGTAACCCTGTCTTTCAAACTGGATAGTAGTGCCCGGAGGGAGTTCTGCAATTTCCGGCTCGGCGACAGCCTTGTCCATGGTGATCATGGAGTCGGGATTGAGCTGATCTGTAAAATGAGTATTTTTATCTTCCTCCGGATTTTCGACTTTAAACAGACGGTCATAGAGGCGGACAGTAATATTTATACCTTTTTCGGCTGAAACCCAGTGTATTGTTCCTTTAACTTTTCTGCCGTCCGGGGCCGACCCTCCCTTGGTCTCGGGATCGTATGTGCAGTGAATTACAGTTATTTCACCGGTTTTCTCATCTTTTTCATGGGAGACATACTGGATGAGATATCCATAGCGTAAGCGAACCTCACGGCCGGGCCCCAGACGGTGAAATTTTCGGGGTGGATCTTCCATGAAGTCAGCACGCTCAATATACAGCTCCCTGGAAAAGGGCAGCATACGGGTGCCCATCTCCGGATTCTGGGGATGATTTTTTCCTTCCACTTCCTCCACGAGACCTTCAGGATAATTATCCAGGATCACTTTAACCGGATCGAGAACGCACATTCTGCGGGGAGCTATGGGGTTGAGGTCATCCCGTATGGCATTTTCGAGAACAGTCATGTCTATCCAGCTGTCACGTTTGCCCACTCCAATAGTTCCGGCAAAGTTTCGGATGGAGGCGGGGGTATAGCCGCGCCTTCGCAATCCGGACAGGGTGATCATGCGCGGATCATCCCAGCCGTCCACATGTCCACCTTCCACCAGCTGCATCAGCTTTCTTTTGCTCATGATGGTGTACGTGAGGTTCAGGCGGGCAAACTCAATCTGCCTGGGATGGCAGGGGGTGTTCAGGGTATCCAGAGTCCAGTCGTAGAGAGGGCGATGGTCTTCGAACTCGAGGGTGCAGAGGGAGTGGGTGATGTTTTCCAGCATATCTGAGAGACAGTGGGTGTAATCGTACATGGGATATATTTTCCATGTATTTCCTGTTCGATGGTGCTCTGCCTTCAATATCCGGTAGATAACGGGATCCCTCATGTTGAGGTTTGGCGAAGCCATATCGATTTTAGCCCTCAGAACATGACTCCCCTCTTCAAATTCTCCTTTTTTCATGCGCTTGAAAAGTTCAAGATTTTCCTCTGTCGGCCTGTTCCGCCAGGGACTTTTTTTTCCTGGTTCAGTCAGCGTTCCTCTGTATTCCCGTATTTCTTCAGCGGAAAGCTCACAGACATAGGCCTTGCCCATTTTGATGAGCTCTATGGCATATTCATAAAGTCGGGGGAAATAATCGGACGAGAACAGGGCACGCTCTCCCCAGTCAAAGCCAAGCCATCTCACATCCTCTTTAATGGCTTCCACGTAAATGCTGTCTTCCTTGCATGGGTTGGTATCATCAAAACGCAGGTTGCAGACGCCGTTATTTTCTTCCTTGATGCCAAAGTTGAGACAGATCGACTTGGCATGGCCGATGTGGAGAAAACCATTTGGTTCCGGAGGAAAACGGGTGATAATTTTGTCGTGTTTTCCACTCTTAAGGTCATCCGCGATGATCTGGCGGATAAAATCCAGTGGTTTGTCCTGTTTTGCTCTATCGTCTTTTTTTTCCATGTGATTGTTTTACGTTTCAGTTGGGGTAGAGTTTCTCTATATTTCTCAACCTGGCGACAACACGTTCACGACCGATTGCAATAAGAATGTCAAACATTGAAGGACCAGCAAGCTGTCCGGTAACCACGGTTCGCATACCATTAATTATGATACCGGGTTTAATTTCAAGTTCTGCGGCGAGTTCACGGGCCACACGCTCTGTTTCTGCCAGGGTAAACCGTTCGAGAGTTTCATAGCGGTCAGCCAGCTGAGGCAGCCATTGTTTCAGTCCCTCGTGTTTCAGTATATTCTTTTTCAGCGGTTTTTGTTCAACCGTGTAGTCATCACTGAAATAGGCTCTGCCAGCTGAAGTGAAATCTTTCAATGTGTGAAACCTGTCACGGATAAGGTCCAGTGTTGCAAGGTACCATTCTTTTTTATCAGTTTCATAAGCCGGGTCCCACAGTGCTTCGTTTTTCAGTTCCACGGCAACCATTTTTCCAAGTTCCTCAATATCCATTGTTCGCAGGTAGTGTTCATTTATCGAGATTGCCTTGGGGTCCGTGAAGAATTTGGGGTCATTTTTTCTGTAGTTGAAAATAGAGCTGGACTTGTTGATACGTTCTAGAGAAAAGCTTTCTATCAGTTCTTCCCGGGAAAAAATCTCACGGTCATCTCCGGCTGACCAGCCAAGCAGGGCCAGGAAATTATTCAGTGCCCATGGGATGAAACCATGGTCACGGTAAAACTGAACAGAGACTATTTCTCCGTGACTTCTCTTGGAGATTTTTGCCTTTTTCGTGTCGAGGGTCAGCGGCATATGGGCAAATACGGGCAAAGGTGCCCCCAGTGCCTCGTAGAGGAGAATCTGTTTGATGGTATTGGTCATATGGTCCTGTCCACGAATAATATGAGTGATTCCATCACGGATATCATCCGTAACATTGCAGAGCAGGTAGAGAGGCTTGCCGTTTGAGCGGACAATGACGAAGTCGTCAATTTCCCTGTAATCGGAGGTAATATGGCCAAGAATTTTGTCGTCATAGCCGACAGTGCCACTTCTTTCGGGAACTTTGAATCGTATGACGTATGGGATACCGGCCGTTTCTTTTTCCTGGATCTCCTCTTGAGAGAGATTCCTGCAGGTTCTGTCATATCCCAGCGGCTTCTTGGCAGCAAGGGCCGCTTCACGTCTGGCGTCCAGTTCTTCCTTTGTACAGAAACACTTATAAGCCTGGCCGGATTGAAGCAGTTTATCGGCACTGGCCTTGTGGTCATCACTGAAATCGGTCTGGAAATACGGCCCTTCATCAAAATCGATACCCAGCCATTCAAGCCCGTCAAGGATGCCCTGGATGGATTCCTTTGTTGAGCGGTCAGTATCAGTGTCTTCAATGCGGAGAATGAGTTTTCCTCCGGTCTTTTTCGCGTAAAGCCAGTTATAAAGTGCAGTTCTGGCTCCACCTATGTGCAGATACCCGGTGGGGCTCGGTGGAAATCGTAATCGTGTTTCTGTCATGCAGTTGGCTCCTCGAAATAAAAAAAATATAATATGGAGATAATAAAATCAAAAAATTATTGTTCCCGTGATCAGTCACAACGTGGAGAGTGTCCGGTGATACGGTAATGAATCTTCTGCAACTGGTCATACACTCAGGATGATGGCTGATATATATATGCTTATGCCGGAATCTTCAACCTGAATTGAATATTTTGTACCAGTTCGGACTTTCATTCAGCCTGAATGGTCGGATGATGATCCGGTGACCGGGCGGCTTTGACAATAATTTACGGAATCCGTAATTTTGCTGCACTCACCTGGAGTTTTTTTGTTGTTCTTCACACTCTTACCCTGTATATTTTCCTCTCTGTATTTGCATGTTGATTCCCGATACGCTTATTTTTCCGTTATAAGCCAACGAGACAATTTGTATTTTATTCTTTTTATATTAAATAGTTGCGTGTTTTCTGTGCAATCTCGGCCAAAAAATTAATGGTGGAAAATATTATGAAAGTACTGATCAGTGATAATTTGTCAAAATCCGGTGTGGAAATTCTGAAGAAAGCCGGGCTGGAAGTTGACGTCAACACCGGACTGGCACCGGAAGAACTGAAAGCGATCATAGGGGAATATGACGGCCTTGTAATCCGTAGTGCGACAAAAGTAACGGCGGATATCCTTGATGCGGCCCATCGGTTGAGGGTGGTCGGCCGTGCCGGAATAGGTCTGGATAATGTGGATATTCCCGCGGCGAGTCAACGCGGTATCGTGGTGATGAATGCCCCCGACGGAAACGCAACCACGGCTGCCGAGCATGCCATTGCCATGATGATGGCTCTTTCCCGTAATATTCCACGTGCCTGTTCCTCCATGAAGGCTGGAAAATGGGAAAAGAAAAAATTTATGGGAAGAGAGGTGACCGGCAAGGTGTTCGGTGTGGTCGGTATGGGCAGAATCGGGGGCATTGCTGTCAGCCGTGCCCAGGGACTGAAAATGAAAACCATTGCCTATGACCCTCATCTTCCCGCGGAAATAGCTGAGAAACTTGGTGTCGAACTGGTCTCCTTATTGGATCTTGCCAGACGTTCCGATTATATATCAGTACATGTGCCTCTGACTTCTGAAACAAAGAATCTTGTTTCCTCCGATTTTTTTGAAAATATGAAGAATGACGGTATGTTCATCGACTGTGCCAGGGGAGGTGTCTGTGATGAGGAAGCATTGTATGACGCTCTTGTCAATAACAGAATCGGAGGAGCGGCCCTTGATGTCTTTGCCAATGAGCCCACTAACCTGGAAAACTGTCCGCTTCTTGGTTTGGATAATTTCATCTGCACTCCCCATCTCGGGGCCTCGACCAGTGAGGCCCAGGAAAATGTAGCCACCATTATAGCAGAACAACTTGCTGATTATCTATTGAAAGGGGCTGTCACCAATGCGGTGAACGTTCCTTCCGTCAGTGATGAAGTTCTGGCCCAGGTGGGACCGTACCTGACCCTGGGAGAGATGCTCGGATCTCTCCATATGCAGATTGCCAAAGGTGGAATTGAGGAAATCAACCTGGAGTACGGTGGTGAGCTTGCCGAGCTGAACATCACTCCGGTTACGGTAGCATTTCTGAAAGGCCTTTTTACCCCGATCCTGAAAGATGCAGTTAATTTTGTCAATGCTCCTGTTATTGCCAAGGATAGAGGAATCAAGGTTGTTGAGTCAAAAACTGAAAAAGCCGATGATTTCACCAATACGCTCTCCATAAAAGTGGTAACGAACAAGGGTGAAGATGTCCTTGTCGGGACAGTTTTTGGGAGAAGGGAGCCCCGGCTGGTCAGGTTGAACAGTTTCAGGCTGGAGGCCCTGCCCTCCGGACCCATGCTGCTGGTTTACAACAAAGATGTTCCCGGAGTGATCGGAGCTCTCGGCACTACGCTTGGAGAGGCGGGCGTCAATATTTCAAGGATGACTGTGGGCCGTGAAGAGGAGAGCAATCAGAACGTTATTTTGCTCAGTACCAATGAATTGATCTCAAAAGAGTTGCTAAAACGGGTAAGGAGTCTTAAAAATATAGCAGATGCTCAGGTGCTGGATCTGCCGGGCATGTGAAGAGCAGAAGATATGACGATTAAGGCAGAGGGAGCAGGGTTACAGAATGTTTAAGTGAACCTTGCTCCTTTTTTGATAATTACCTTTTTGTCTTGTGCATTATGAAGAAATGAGATTGTCGGAACCTCTAAAGGAGAGTGAAAAAATGGCAGGAGAAAAACAGGAGAGTGATTGCGGATGTGGTGAAGGAAAAGTACCCGACAGAGAAGGAAAATGTGTCATGCCGGAGGTGACTTTTTCCGCCTTTGTCATGTCACTTAACACATCCGTACTTTTTCATCTGGGTGAAATCGTTGACCCGGCAACGGGGGAGAGGGTTGTCGATCTGGAACTGGCGCGCCATGGAATTGACACTCTGGAGCTTATTCAGAATAAGACAAAGGGAAATCTTTCTTCAGATGAAGAGGAGATGCTGAAGAATATTTTATACGATATCAAACTCAGGTTCGTTAAAGCGGTCAAGAAGTAGAAGGAATCACAGAATATCATGCCACTTTCAGCCAGGAAGATTCGGCTTCGTGCGCCGGCAAAGATAAATCTCTGCCTGAGTGTGCTCAAACGTCGACAAGACGGTTATCATGAACTTGAAACCTGGATGCAGAAACTGGATCTGTGTGACCTGCTGACTGTTGAACTGGTGGACAGGTCAGGTATCAGTCTGACCTGCAGTGATCCAGGTCTTCCTGCAGGCAGAGATAATCTTGTTTTCCGTGCAGCGGAGTTTTTTCTGAATGAAGTGGCTGGATCGGTTTCCGCCGGTGTAAAGATATTTCTTGAAAAAAAAATCCCGGTTGCCGCAGGGCTGGGTGGAGGAAGCAGTGATGCGGGAGCTGTATTGAAGGGTTTGAACAGATTGTACGGAGAGCCTTTGTCCGAAGATAAACTTTTACAGCTTGGTCGTCGTCTTGGTGCAGATGTCCCTTTCTTTGTGGCGAATCATGATGCGGTGATAGCCCGTGGAATAGGAGATATCATGTATCCTGTAGATTCTCTGGTAGATTATATCTTTGTTCTGGTGAACCCGGGTTTTTCCGTTTCAACCCGCTGGGTATTTGATAATTTATTCTTGACAACTGCAGACAAAAAATATAAGTTGTCTTGCTTTCAAAAGCGCAAAACAGGTTTTTTACCGTTGGACCTGATGCATAATGACCTTGAAAAGGTTACCTGTGCAAGGTACTCTGAAATTGACAGAATGAAACGAATGTTGTTGGATTCCGGGGCATCGAAAGCATTGATGTCAGGCAGTGGCGCAACTGTCTTCGGGGTTTTCCCCCGCAAGGAGAAACCGGATGAGTGGGATTTTGAACGCGTTGCCGGTAGATTAATCCGCAAGTTCGGAGATAAAGTATTCATAACAAAAGCAAGGTAGTTGGTCACAGGGATAGCAACTCTATGATTTTATTACCTCTGAAGTGTAATTGTTCACCTGCCGCAGATTTTTGCTGGCTCTTTTCTTCGCTTTTACCTACCTATGCGGACAAAAGAGACCACAGAAAAACTGGGGTGCCCGTGAGCAATTATAAAGCAAGCGCTGGGGCGTGGCCAAGTGGTTAAGGCACCGGGTTTTGATCCCGGCATTCGTAGGTTCGAATCCTACCGCCCCAGCCATCGGAGCATGTCTACCTGCTCTTAACATAATTCGATACAATGCCTAATATAATAAAGGTTTTTTCGGGTAACGCTCACAGGCAGATGGCTCAGGAAATTGCAGCCCATCTGCATCTGCCCCTGAGTGAAGCTGAAGTAAAGAAATTCAGCGATGGTGAGATCTTTGTCGAAGTGAAAGAAAACGTCCGCGGTACGGACGTTTTTGTCGTTCAGCCCACCTGTACACCGGTGAATGATCATCTGATGGAACTGGTTATTATGGTGGATGCACTCAGACGTGCTTCGGCCAGGCGTATAACTGCGGTTGTGCCGTATTACGGATACGCCCGACAGGACAGAAAAAATGCCCCGAGAGTGCCCATCACTGCCAAGGTGGTGGCGGAAATGTTTATGGCTGTTGGTGTACGACGTGTTTTATGCATGGATCTTCATGCGGGCCAGATCCAGGGTTTCTTTAATATTCCAGTGGATCATCTTTATGCGGCCCCGGTAGTTCTCAAATATATCAAAGAAAATTTTTCTGATGTCATAATGGTTTCTCCTGATGCCGGCGGGGTTGAGAGAACAAGGGCATTTGCCAAGAGATTGAATTCGGGCCTGGCCATTATTGACAAGCGTCGTGATAAACCCAATGAGTGTGAGGCGATGCATGTGATCGGTGATGTGGCTGGTAAGGTAGCCATCCTGATGGACGATATGGTCGATACGGCTGGAACACTGTGTGCGGGAGCAGCAACACTGTTGAAAAATGGAGCAAAGGAAGTTCATGCCTGTTGTTCTCATCCTGTCCTTTCCGGACCGGCTATTGAACGAATCAACAATTCTGAGCTGAAATCGCTGGTTGTGACCAACTCCATACCCCTGAGGGAGGAAGCTCAGAAATGTGAGAAGATTAAGGTGCTGTCTGTTTCCGAGTTGCTCGCCGATGCGATCAACAGGATTCATAATGAGGATTCGGTGAGTTATCTTTTTGTTTAGTGTCCCGTCTACACTGCTCTGACGTGACAGAAGTCGCTTGTTGTGCAGGATTATTATTTAGTATTTACTCACAGGTATCCCGGATTTTTGCGGTCTCTTTTGCTGACACAGGTGGGAAAAGGGAACAGTAGAGCCTGTAAAAATCTGTGGCAGGTGAGCAATTACAGTTCAGATGTAATAAAATCATAGAGTTGTTGCCCCTGTGAGGAGTTACAATTTATTAATGAATATGGTCAGTCACTGAGTCATTCAGGAGTGGCTGTTTTGTAAAGGAGGAATTATGCTTCAGGTTGAAATGTCTGCTTCTCTCAGGTCGGTAGCCGGAAAGGGTGCGATGCGGAGACTGCGTATGGATGGGATGACTCCCGCAGTTGTGTATGGAAGTGGTGGTGATGCTGTTTCTCTACAGCTGGAGACCAAAACACTCACCGGAAAATTACTGGATATTTATCGGCGTAATGCGATTGTCACCTTGAAAATCGACGGAAAGGAAGAGAAAAGTGTGCTGATAGGTGAAGTGCAGACCCATCCGGTTCGTGACACATTGATTCACGTTGATTTCTGTGAAATCGATCTGGAAAAGGATCGTGCGTTTGATGTGCCGGTTTTCTATGATGGGCCTGCCAAAGGTGAAGATCTTGGTGGAGAACTGCTGGTGCATAACTCGACAATCGTTCTAGAGGGAAAACCTCTTGATATTCCTGATGAATGTACTGTTAATATCAAGGAAATGGTGATTGGTGATGTGGTCAAATGTGGCGATATTGCTCTGCCGGAAGGGATCAAAATGAAAACTGACCCGAAAGCGATAGCCATTGCCGTGGTGAAAGCGGGTATCAAGATTGATCCTGAGGATATGGAAAATACTGAAGAGGAAGAAGAGGCCGCTGAAGTTGAAGCTGCCGCCTGATTTTTGATCTTTCCAAAAGGTTGTTTTTTAAAGTCCGGGAGAATCACTTTCCCGGACTTTTTTTGTTTCCATCAGGGGGCATGGTAGAGTTATGAGCAGCAGGAATTCAATCATCGTCGGTCTTGGTAACAAGGGTGGTGAGTATGAGGGGACCAGGCACAATATAGGTTTTATGGTTCTGGATGAACTTGCGGACAGATGGCGTATTGACATAGACCGCCTTAAATGGGATTCCCTTTCAGGGACGGGACGTCTTTTTGGACAAAGCCTTTTCCTGTTGAAACCCATGACGTATATGAATCTCAGTGGTAAAGGTGTCGTTGAGTATGCTCGCTTTTTTAAAATAGATCCTGATCGGATATTGGTCATTCAGGATGATCTGGATATGGCAGCAGGTCGAATCAAACTGGTCAGGGGGGGTGGGGCCGGTGGGCATAAGGGCATTCTCTCTGTGGTGCAGCACCTTGGGACAAAAGATTTTTTTCGTTTGAAAATCGGTATTGGTCGTCCGGGTCAGGGTGGTGTGCATCGTGATTTTCCGGTGGAAAAATATGTACTCAGCCGCTTGACGGATGATGAAGTCAATCTGTTGTCAGACCGGTATGATCAGCTGGAACAGGGTCTTCGTGTTTTTTTTGAGGAGGGAGCACCCCGTGCCATGTCTCTCCTTAA
>NZ_JBPLBA010000282.1:0-3276 GCF_054039375.1 Desulfomarina sp.
GTTTTTGAAAAACCTGTTAAATCGAGGAAAAACCATATTAATACATTCTATAATATGGATCTGGATTGAATATTTTCAAAACGTCACTAACAGCATTACCGATTTACCTGAATCGGCTGGCGGATGGTATGTTCGCAAAATGTCTATTTTTTGAAATGCCAGAAATCTGGATGGAGCATGGCCAGGAAGGGAATGAGTTCGAGCCTTCCGACCAGCATGTTGACAATAAAAATGATTTTTGTCGGGCTTGAGAGATTACCAAACGTCCCCATGGGTCCGATTTCACCGAACCCCGGACCTATATTACCGATCGTTGCCGCAGTGCCGACAAGTCCGATGAGCCCGCTGTGTTCAAGCATTGTGACAAGAATGGCTGAAAGGGTCATGAGGCAGAGATAAAAAAGAAAGAACACGAGAATCTGCCGTTGCACATCTTCGCTGACTGTGTTTTTGTCCAGTTTGATCTGCACAACGGCATTAGGGTGGATGATTTTAACAATTTCTTTTTTCAGGTATTTAAAGCAGACCAGGAGGCGGACAATTTTCACGCCGCCACCTGCTGATCCCGCACATCCACCGGCAAGCATCATGGTAAAGAGCACGACCTGGGCCGGGATAACCCAAAGGGCAAAATCAACTGAAGAGAATCCTGTAGTTGTAATTATGGAAGTTACTTGAAAAAGACCATCTCGTATTGAACTGGAAAAAGATGAATTTGTGCTGAAAAAAAGGATTGCTGCCAGAATCACTGACGCTGCGCCAATAATGGAACAGTATAGCCGGAATTCCTCATTTTTAAGGAGGATATTAATCTTTCGCCGAATGATAAACCTGTATTGCAGGGCAAAATTGCTTCCGGCAAGAACCATGAAAACTGTAATAATCCAGATAGCAGCCGGGTTGTTGTATCCCATAATGGAAAGAGGGTTCGGGGAAAATCCTCCGGCTGCCATTGTTGAAAATGTGTTGCAGAATGCATCGAAAACGTCCATACCTGACAGGGAGAGTGCAATGATCTCCAGGATAGTGAGAACAAGGTAGACCAGCCAGAGTGCCTTTGCTGTATGGGCAATCCGGGGAGTTACTTTTTCTTCAGTGGGGCCGGGGGCTTCGGCGATGAACATTTGTCTGCCGGCCACAGCGAACTGGGGAAGAATAGCAACGAAAAGGACAATGATTCCCATGCCTCCCAACCATTGAGTAAGGCTTCTCCAGAAAAAAAATGTTCTTGGATAGAGTGAAAAATCGGTCAGGATTGTTGCTCCTGTGGTTGTTGTTCCTGAAACTGATTCAAAAAGGGCGTCCAGGGGGGAGAGGCCGAAAAACAGATAGGGTATACCACCCATGATACCGGTGAGACACCAGGCCAGGGTAACAATGAAAAGCCCTTCAGTCTTTTTTACGGTGTCGAAATTTTTAGAAAATCCACCATACCAGCGCAGGAACATACCAATTGAAATGGATATTACAGCAGCGGTAATAAAAGGCGGGATCGCAGAATACTCATCTTCTAATACCGCAATAAGTACAGGGGAAAACAAAATAACACCAAAAGCGGTGAGAACCAGACCCAGGGCATTGGAAATTACGGAGACTTTCATTTGAGCAGAAATGATTTTATGCTTTCAGCGTCATTGACCATGGCAAACACTTTCAGCTTATTTCCGGCACGGATTATTGACTGACCGTTAGGGATAGTCAGTTTGTGGTCGTGTTCAATTACGCCTACTATGGCCTTTGCAGGGAGTTTAAGGTCCATCAGTTTCTGTTCTTTAAAGGATTCCGGCAGGGTGATCTGCAGGATTTCACCCTGGCCCCTTTCAATGCGTGCCAGTATATTAACGTCAGGTTTCTGCAGTTTATTCAGAAGTTCTTTTAATGCGGAATCCTGGGGAGAGACCACTACGTCGATTCCCACCCGTTCAAAGAGCTCAGCATTTCTTATATTTCCGACCCTGGTTATGATTCTTTTTGAGCCGAGCTGTTTTGCAAGTAGGCCACAGAGAAGGTTTTTTTCATCATTGTTTGTAACACAGATGGTGACATCAGCATCGCCCACTGTTTCAGTTTCCAGCAGTTCGAGATCTGTACCATCGCCCTGAAGTACAAGAGAACTTGCAAGAGTATCTGCAAGAAAGAGGCACCGTTCTGGATTGGCCTCAATTATTTTCACTTTTATATGAGATTGTTCCAGGAGAACAGCAAGCATGTAACCGACATTGCCACCGCCTATAACTGTTGCGGTTTTTATGGGATTACTGGTTTCGAAAAGCAGGGCAGCCAGACGGTCCACTCCGGAGCTTTTTCCCATAAATACAACCTTGTCACCATCCTGAATAATTGTATTACCGTCTGAAATTGAGAGAATGTGATCCCTGATTATACCAATAACCAGAACTTCAGCCGGAAAGGGAAAGTCACTGATCCGTTTATTGCAGATTGGTGAATCACCGGTGATTTTGTATTCAAGAAGTTTTATCCGTCCCCCGGCAAAGTATTCAACTTCGTATGCTTCAGGAACAGAGATAGTTCTGAAAATATCCTGGGTCAATAGTTGTTCCGGCCAGATCAGGGTATCGATATCGTATGGAGTGTGATAGGCGGTATGTGACGGGGAGTTTATATTATGAAACAGATCTGCTCTGCGAATGAAACAGATGGTTTCTATATTGACGATCTTTTTGATGGTCCAGCAGGCGACCATATTAGCTTCATCCAGGTCGGAACAGGCAATAAAAAGATCGATTTTTGCAATACCGGCATCTTGCAGCGCTTTGATATCTGTTCCGTTTCCGCAAATATACCGTATATCGAGATGGTTGAAACCATCGGGCAGGTGAGGGGGCTCGTCCATGAGAGTAATATCGTGATCACGGAAGAGTTCAGTGGCCACGGTTTTACCTATTCGCGTGCTGCCATATATCAGTATGTTCATAAAATGGTAGATATGGAATTTATCTGTTTCGTCTCCGGATATTGTCGCAAAATACGGCAACTGCATGAAAATAACCGGAACGACCTGTAAACAGCACTTTTATAACGGGTAAAATAGGGAAAAACAAGGAATTAGATGGTAATAAAAGCGAAAAACAAAGTTAACTATATGTAATATAAAGTCTTTTATGTAAGGCACCTGTTCCATGTAAAAAAAAGGCCCCAATAAGCAATAAGCTCATTGGGGCCTTTTACCAGAAAAACGGCGGCGACCTACTCTCCCACACAGTCTCCCATGCAGTACCATCGGCGC
The DNA here is from genome assembly GCF_054039375.1 of Desulfomarina sp. Taxonomy (NCBI): domain Bacteria; kingdom Pseudomonadati; phylum Thermodesulfobacteriota; class Desulfobulbia; order Desulfobulbales; family Desulfobulbaceae; genus Desulfomarina; species Desulfomarina sp. The sequence continues at coordinate 3,248 of NZ_JBPLBA010000282.1, forward strand.
TGAAGAGCTTAACTTCCGTGTTCGGAATG